>CAZAOR010000072.1:0-2605 GCA_964486805.1 uncultured Sediminibacterium sp.
CGAGTCTGTTCAGGAAGAGGAAATGGTAATTGCAACAATTCTTCAAAGTGAACTTTGTCACGTTCAACACCCCAATTTGCGCTGGTATGAAAGAGAAAATATGCTGTAAGCGGTGAATTCAACACTGCTGCTAGGAATAGCAATAAATTTTCATCTTTTTTCGAGCCTGAAATTGCCTGCAAAGAATGGCGAAATAAAACAGGGAAATCTGAAAATGCAAATTTTGTGCAACCTTGATTAGTTACAACCATAGGTGCTTCAAATATCTCCGAAGTTGGACATCGTCGAAGTTGAGTTGGCTCTTTGCCAATAGGGCGGCAATCATTTTTCAACAAAAGCAAATCCCAACCTTCTGATCGGGCATCTAAATACAAATGTGAATCCAACCACCATCTTGGCTTTGGTTTTATGTCTTTGGCTTCGTTATGTTTGCTATCGAATGGCTGAAAACCCTGTCCTTTTATAAAGCGTTTCTTCTCGGATGGTTCGCCTGCGTGTGTGCATAAAGCAGGCATCTTGAGCAGCCGATTTATTAGACGTTGGTCACGCAACGTGCCCCAAAAATGTTTTTTCCAAATAATGAAAGCACGGTCTTCACTCGCCGCTCGCAGCACTTCGTTGAGTGGAATTACCTTTTGATCATCTGGCAGCACCGGCACTTCCGCGCGACGAGGGTCAAGACGCTCCACTTTTGGCGCGATATATGGAATTTCAGTGTCATCCAGATTTGGCTTGGACGAATTGAATCGCACAATAATGGCAGGACAATCTGCCCCTTCAAACAAAATGAAACTGTAATCGGCAAGTTGCCAAACCACTTCTACCTTAAATTGTGAAAACCATGTAGCTTGAAAAGTGTCCGTCTGATTTCCGAGCAAGACTTTAGAAGGCAACAAAAGGCAAACTTTGCCATCAGATTTCAAATGCAAAGGCGTTTTCCACATGAACGCGATTGCAGATTGATCCGATGGAAGGAAACGGGCTTTGCGTTCCGATTTATTTTTTGCTGATTCAGCTAGAAACGGATTGCGATTTGAAAAAAGCCAATCTTCCATCTGTTTTTCCGCTGGTTGATTTCTGCCAACCCACGGCGGATTTCCGATAACAAGGTCAAACTTGCCTAATTCCGGTAATTCTGTTCCAAAAAAATTCGAGGTATAAATGACAGATTTTGCTGATTGTGCATTATGGTTTGATTCGGCCAACAAAGGCGGCAAAACTTTGCCGCTTTTTTCACGGTCAAGTTCGTCTTTCAAATCTAAAATATCACGGGGCGAAAGTTGGTCTAAAAAAGCGAGATAAAGACTAAAACAAGCAATACGACACGCAGTTGCATTTACATCAACGCCACACAAGTTGTTGGTGAGCAATTCCAATAATTTGCGGGCGCGTGTTGTATTACGAGCATTTGGATTTTTTAATCGCCATTCCTCGGCCATGCGCGTGAACAAGACCACCAGAAAAACGCCCGAACCACATGAAGGGTCAAGACAGCGTTTGTCCAATAATGTGTTCCAGCCTTCCGTCGCCACATCAATGACGAGTTCAGCAAGTCGAGGTGGTGTATAATAAGCTCCTGCCGTTCGTTGCTTGGCTTCACCTTCAGCGGCAAGAAAATTTTCGTAAATCGCGCTGATTGTTTCTATCGGAATCAGGCTGAAGTCATATAGGCAAAATAATGTCCCTTCTCCTGTTACAAGATTGTCGCCGCGCAAAAATCGTTCCAGAATTTCAACGTGCCGCACATGGAGCGATTTTTTTTCGTTGGCAAGATTATTGCCAAACATACTACCGTTGAAATCATCTTGCAGGCGCTGAAACAGTTGAAACAAAACTGACACTCGTTTATTTTTCGGTGGCGATTTTAATAAATCCAATAAATTTTTAGCATCTTTTACACCGGCCAATTTCAAATGCCGCGTGTCAATAATTTTTCGATGGAATAAATAACAAGTGAAAAGAAAACGACCTAGTAAGGCGTGAGCAACTTCTCTATGTAGTCTGTTTTTCCCAGAACAAAGAAGCGCACTCGCCGCATTAAGTTGTTCAAGCAAATACTGGTCAACTCCGAACCGAGTTTGAAAAAATTGCGGACGCTCTCGATAAATTTGGCCGGTCTCAACTCGCCGGATAAACTGAATCAATTCCAAAGCAAATGCAGCTTGCACAAATTTCTCTACAAGTCTGGTATCCGAATCCGGGTTAATGGGATTTTGATTAGGCTTGGCTAACGCCGAATAAATACGAACTTCTTGATTATCTTCAACGACCAACATGGTGGCTGTTCCATGATTCCAAAGCCGTCGCTGTAAATCGGCTTCCACTATCAAGTCTCGTCGCTGAACACGCTTAAAATAAACGGTTGGCTTGCCTTCAACGCAAAGAATAGCGTTCAATCCAAATTCATCCCATGCTCGCCGCAGATGATGTCCATGTTTCTGCGCTTTCGGCTCTGACTCCCAATCAGCAGGTGAACGAAAAAGCTGTGGATGCTCGTCACTTGTCCTTGCAGCCACGTCACTACCACTATATTTGTATTTGTTCACTGGCGATATTTTGCACTGGTGGGTTGGACAAAGCTTGTCCAATGGCGACAAATTTAATT
>CAZAOR010000073.1:0-3333 GCA_964486805.1 uncultured Sediminibacterium sp.
CACCTACCATCTGTTTGCGCCAGTAAATCGCCTGGTAAGGCTCCATAAAGGCCAGGAGTTGCTGTACCGAACTATCTGTTTCATTCCGTAATAATTCCTGTAACCAGATCCTGGCAGCCGGCAGATGATAGGGTTGTTGCAGGAGGTTGTGGAGCAACAAACGGTTTTCATTGAATAACAAAATCAAGAGTGCTGCCAGTCGGCCAGACAGGTTTTCCCTGAATTCTGATGGCCAGTTCATGGGCAGTTGCCCGGTAGCAAAAAATTCATCCAAAATCTGTCTGACCCGATGATGTAAAACCGCGTCTGTCAGTACCCCATCACTGGCCAGCCATCTCACCAATTCCTCCCGGATACCTGCAGGAGATATCTCGCTGGAACCAGCAACAGGCAACGGCATGAACATATCCTGCTCTTTCATGGCATTCTCCAGCCAATCCGCCATTTGCTTGTCCACCCCACCCCTGCCTGCCTGTATATGGCTTTGCAATGACCGGATAGCCTGATCGGAAAAACGTTTGTCGAGGAACAATTCCTGTAAATGATGGCGGTCGGCTGCAAAAGCTATTATCAGCAATTGCCGGATAAAAATAGGCTGCCGGCTGCTTGTGTCTGACCGGAATTCATCCGGTAAACGGCCCCATATCAGGAAATATTGGAGGAGGAAATTACTGAGTTCTCCGATCCTGTTTCTCAAAAGCTGATCGGTTTGCTGTAAATGATCAAACAGTGAGTTTTCTTCCTGAATCTCCGGGGGAATTACCGCCATCCCGGCAGGGAGTGCTGATACGAAGAACAACTGAAACCTTTTCCGAAATCCGGGATGCTGCCAAACGAGTGCCTGCTCCTGTGATGGTTGCAGTTCAGGCTGCAATGCCTCCCCGTTTTCATCCCAGGCTGCTAGGGCCAGTCTTTGCAGGACTTGAACAAAGACGGCATCTTCCGTTGCTGCGGGAGTTGTTCCCGGGAGGTTGCGGCTGATGGTGAGCACCAGGAATTGCCAGGGTAAACCCTTGTCTTTTGCTATCTTTTGCAGCGCAAGGCTGAACACCGCCGGTGTTCTGAAATACCGGTATTCATTCCATACCAGGTCTTCCCAAAATGACTGCAATATTCTTTTCGAAATAAGTGGCCCTGATTGTTGAAAATATTGTTCCACAAAATGGATCATGGCAAGGGCCCTTTTTACCAGGGTTCTTCCCTGTGGCAGCACGGTCAGCCATTGGGTGAATACTTCCTCCGGCAATACCTGTACCAGTCGTTCCCGGTATACCGGCCATTTGCCGGCCCACTCAAGCAGTTTTTTAACCTCTTCACTGGATGTGTCGGCAGCAGTCTGCAACCAGTTTAAGAGCGGTTTATCTTTTAAAGCGGCGCTGGCCCACCAGGGCATGTAACCGAACTCTATCAGAAAATACAGCATATCCAGATAGCTCGTGACCTGTGAACCGGGTGCTGATTCCATCGCCGGCGTCAGGAATTCTGCATCCGGGAATGCTTCATCCGGCGCCAGGGCATTGATCCACTGAGGCAGTTGCGAATCATGGATACCGAAGCGAAATGCTTCCCGCATCTTTTGTTGTACAGCATGCAGTAGCGTTGTAAAAGAAACCGCAGTTTGTTTTGCGAATGTTTGCAGCAATAGCCCAACTGCTTCTTTTTCTGTGCGTTTATTTTCAACGGTGGTCAGGAAGGTATGGAAAACCAGTTTCCAACGGAGGTCGCTCCATGCTGCTCCTGCCTGGTCAAATAGATGGTATTGCCTGTCAAATACATCCAGTAGCGTACTCATCTGCCAGATAGCTTCAAAGCTAGCCGGGGCAATGGCAAGAAACACCTGTTTCATTTTTTCAAGCCCCAGCAACCTGGCATATCTTTCTGAGAAATCGGTGATCGTCCATAGTTCACGCAGCATCTGCAAAAAATGCCGGGGTATGCGCGCAGCAAGCTGCGTAAGCATGGCAGACAGATCATCTGCAGAATAATTGGCAGTACCTGGCGGCAGGGAGCCGAATTGCAGGTAATAGGCCACCAGGTTCAGTTGTTGCCATAAAATTCCTGCCGTTGCTTCCTGATTTTGTTCAGCCGTATCCATGTATCCGGGCTGCAAAGGAAACTGTGCGGTTATTGCGGCTTCGATCGCCAATTGTTCCAGTAATTTCTCAAGGGTGGTTACCTGGTGGTTTGCGTTAATTGTTTCCCGAACGGCTGCATATAATAATCGCAGCAGCTCGAAATAACTGATACTATAGTTGGCGGCTATCTGCCGCAGCGTTCTTTCTGCAAACTCTTTGCGGTTAAACTCACTGCCCCGGTCATCGAGCAGGTATTGTAATATAAAAAACCACAAGACACGGGAAAAGCCGGCGGTTTCCGCCTTAACGGGTTGCTCCTGTTGTTGTATCTTGACTACGTCCTGCTGATATGCGATAATATAGGGTGCTTCTGTCGGTTCCAGGACCTGGATGATTTGCTGTAATAGATCTTCCGACAGTTGATAGGCCAGGCGGCGGCGAACCGGCTCTTGTACGCCTCTCTCTCTCAGTATCTCAGCCAATCGCGCTTTATCGGTATCCAGTAAGGAACGCACCAGTGCTGCCAATTCCTGACGCTGATCTGCCGCTACCCACCAGGGCAAAAGGCCTGTCTCCAGTAACTGCACTAAAAGGGTTTCAATATCGTGTTCCGGATGGTGTTGATCGGGTTCTTCAATTACATTCACAGCTGTTTTACGCCGCACTTCGAGGTAGTGATTGATTTGTTCGGCAAGTGCTTCCATCAGGCGACCAGGCAGCTCGGTTTCAATATCCTGCAAGAGAACGGATCCAAGATCCAGTTCTAACCTGTCAAAAATGATTTGTTCAGTTGGGGGAATGATTTTCTCCAGCGTATCACTTATTTCATTGATCAGCCGGTCATTGGTAAGCCTGCTCATCCTGTTCTGGAGGGCATGCACTCCCTGCTTGTCGGAGTAAAGAATCTCCCAGACCAGTGCTTCCATTGCAAAATGCTGAGTTTCAGCCATGGGCAGAACGGATTTATAAAATCGAGAAGATACCGCCGTGAATGAATGAGATCAGCCGGTCATTTTTCACCATCTGTTCTGCATCCCGGTTATCCATTTGCAATCCCGCCTTCCATTCAAAATAGACGTCTTCAAACTTTTTCATGCGATTGAGACTCAGCCAGAAAAACTGGAGTTTCAGATGGGCCGGACTATATTCCCGGAACAATGATTCCGTTACCTGCCGGAAGCCCGGGTCCTGGAAACGTGCGGGCCAGGCAGGCAATACCACAGACATCCTGAAATCAAAAAACTCTTCGCGGATATCT
>CAZAOR010000074.1:0-7228 GCA_964486805.1 uncultured Sediminibacterium sp.
AAAATGTGCGGTAGACGGATGGTTAGCCAGCAGATGCAATACTGCCAGTCCTTCCTGGTAGCCGCCATTGGCCGGGAAATATTTACCGAGTATGGTCTTCGGGTCCTCATCATGCTTATCTCCCCGGAACATAAAGTCTCCGGCTAAAATATAACCGCGTTTTGCTAACTGGTCTTGGCTGGCGTGTTCCAGTAATTTGGTACCCGGACCATCTTTATACATTGGGCGAATACTCCAGCCTGTTAAAGCACGCGCCACTTCCGTCACATCTTTTTGTGTATAACCGCCATCCACTCCAAGGGTATGCAATTCCATCACTTCCCTGGCAAAGTTTTCATTTAGTCCCTGTGTTTTACGGGCTTTCAATGTTTGCTGCAAGATCTTCATGCCCGGTTTGCCGGAGTCAGCTTCTGCCATGGACTCCAGGCGTTCACGTATGGCATGTGCCCGCAGATTGGTTTCCTGCTTACGGGCAAAAGCATTGTCGTTACTGACACTGCTGGCATTGTCAAGATACTCCAGCATAGCGGGATGCTGGGCGGTTGATACCAGCAGGTCTTCAAAACGTCCTAACACATGCGGGCGGATGGCATCCCGCTCATAGGTAAGTACATATTGCTGGCACTGCCCCTTGGTGAGAGAAACATTGAAATGATTGAACCAGAAATCAGTGAGCACTTCCTGCAATTGGTTTTGACCGTAGGCGGCACGAATCACTTTTTGATTAATGAGTTGCCTTTGCAGTTCCTGGGGCAGTCTATAGCCCTGTGCATCCATGATCTTTTTCAGTTCGGCACGGTATTCAGGTTTGGCCAGGTTTTTTACGGAGTCCTGATCAAAGAGTTTGTTTTTTGCAGCGATACGAATGATCTGGCCCGGATTGAGATAGGTATTGACAATATCTTCATTATCCATCTTTAAAGCCTCGTATTGCGCAGCAGGCAGGCGACGGTTAACTTCCTCATCTGGCAGATTGCCAGCCAGTTGCTGCTCCAGCCAGGTATCCAGTCCTTCCTTTACAACTTCCTGTACCTGTCCTGGTGTAGGGCCGAAACTGAATCGACTGAGCAGGTGTGCCGCAGCCTGTTCATTGGTGAGCCCCATCTGTTTATAAGGCATGTTGAGCCGGTATTCATTGCGAAACCTTTCCGGAAGGAGAAAGGCAGAAAGGAACAAAAAGACCGTTCCCGCAACAAGTGCGATCGACAGGCGTTTGAAAGGCATAGGGAATACTTTCACTTTTGATGGCTGCGGAGAGCAATGGTTTAATGCGAGCAGCCGCCGATCAAAAATACGGTATCCACTCCCGGCTTCGACCGGCAAAGCGGGACGGGTATTATTGAGCAGTATCGGGTTTTCTGGCAACCCGGTAAAGCATGAAACCCATCAATGCAAAGAAGGCTACGCCCAGCAGGTAAAAACCGGTTTCTCCCAATTGCCTGGTCAGTCCGGCTTCCAGGCTCCACTGCTGCACAAGCCTTTGCACGCTGTCTATTGAGAACAGGATGGCCACGATGACGCCACCAATAGCACCTCCTGCCACAAGCCCGGTGGCATAAAGGTTGCCCTTGCCCAGATCTTCTTCTACCGCCTGTTCACCTGCTTTTTTCTTTTTGATATCAATAATGCCCCGGATAGCCCCACCGATGAAAATGGGCAGTGTGGTGCTCAGCGGCAGATAGATACCGATAGCGAAACTCAGCGCTTTGATGCCGCAGAGTTCCATGACAACCGCAATGCCTACGCCTACCAGCACAAACTGCCAGTCGAGGTTGAAAGAGAGGATCCCCTTGATCAGGGTGGCCATCAGGGTACCTTGCGGAGCGGGATATTGATCAGTACCAATGGCATGGTGAATACCCTGTGCCAGCATCGCTTGTGTGGGGGTGTCTAATATTTTAATGGTACCCCCAATGGCAAAGGAAGAAACGATTACGCCAATGAAAAGTGCTAACTGCTGGTATTTGGGTGTGGCGCCAACAATAAAACCGGTTTTAAGGTCCTGTGAAGTAGCGCCTGCATTGGCAGCGGCGATGCAGATCATACCTCCAACAACCAGCGCCATCGGTTCAAAAACCTTACCGGTCCAGCCCACTGCGATAAAGATCAGGCAGGTACCCATCAGGGTAGCAATGGTCATACCGCTGATAGGGTTGTTAGAATTACCGATCAGTCCTACGATACGGGAAGATACTGTTACAAAAAAAGCACCAAAGAGAATCACGAGGATACCAAGCAGCAGTTTGCTGAAGATGGTATCGCCGGGCACTTGTGGTAAAACGGTCATGAGTAATACGAGTGCGAGGCTTCCGAAACCAACCACTTTGATGGAAAGGTCTCTTTCTGTACGGGAAATATTTGCCGCTCCGCCATTTGCTGCATCTTTTTTGAGTGAACCGATACTGCCTTTAAAAGAAGAAATAATCGTGGGGATGGTTTTGAACAAGGTGATGAAACCGCCTGCGGCCACGGCACCTGCGCCGATCTGCCGGATATAAGCCCGGTATATGGCAACCGGATAGTCGGCAAATGTATGCGAAGCAGCGATCCATCCCCCCGGGCCCCCGTCTTTGGTAATCGATCCCAGGTAGCCCAGTTTTACCAGTTGTGCTGCAATCACATCCGGGTGTACCAGGCTGGCAAGCAGCGGGGTCAATGCAAACCAGCTCAGAACGCTGCCCGCAACCAATATGCCCGCAATCCGTGGTCCGATGATATAACCCACGCCCATGTATTCCGGCGTGATCTCGGCGCTGATCTTGGCAGCAGGGAAGAAACGGTTGGTCTGTTTGGTCATGAACTCCGGTGTTTCCGCAATCAGGTGTAATACTTTCTGCAGCATGGCATATACCAGCGCAAATCCCAGTCCCTGAAAAGCTGTTTTTGAAAAATCCCCTCCTTTCTCTCCGGCTTTTAAAACACTGGCGCAGGCAGTGCCTTCCGGATAAGGAAGGGTGCCATGCTCTTTTACAATGAGGGATTTGCGCAGCGGTATCATCATGAGGGTGCCTAGGATACCACCGAATATGGCCAGGGTAAGAATGGTCATATAATTAAAGAAACTGGCACTGGAAGGCTCAGAAAGAAACAGGAATCCGGGTAAAGTAAAGACGACACCGGCTGCGATGCTTTCACTTGCGGAGCCGGTGGTTTGAATAATATTGTTTTCGAGGATGGTTGTTTTTAAAAATTTACGGCCGAGTGTGATGGCAATCACCGCAATGGGTATGGAGGCGGAAACGGTCAAACCTGCCTTCAATGCCAGGTATACAGTAGATGCGCCGAAGATGATCCCGAAAATGGCGCCCGTAATGATGGCTTTGAGCGTGAATTCCTTGATTTGTGTTTCCGGAGCCACAAAGGGTTTGAAGGATTTGCCGTCTTCCATGATGATCGCAGGTTTTAAAGGAGGTGCCGGCCAGTGGCAGGCGGTTCGTTGTTTTCCAATATCTTTAAAAACTCAAAATACAACTTATGGGTGATATACAAAATGAAGTGGTGAAAACGGGGATGCCGAAATCAGTACCTTATATCATTGGTAATGAAGCGGCAGAACGGTTCAGTTTTTACGGCATTCGCTCCATCATGAGTACATTCCTGGTTGCCCAGTTTTTCAATCCTGCCCATAATCCCCTGCTGCAGGAAGTTGCAGAAGCCAAATCCAATGAACTGGTTCACCTCTTTGTATTTGTCGCGTACTTCATGCCGTTGGTTGGGGGAATCCTGGCAGACTGGTTTTTTGGTAAATACAAAGTGATCTTTTATATCTCGATTGTGTATGCATTGGGTAACCTGACCCTCGCACTTTCTACCCATAATCTCACCCTTTTTTCTATTGGCCTGGTGATCATAGCAGTGGCTGCTGGGGGCATCAAGTCCTGTGTATCTGCCAATGTGGGGGATCAGTTCGACAAATCCAATGAGCACCTGATGTCGAAAATGTATGGGTGGTTTTATTTCACGATCAATTCCGGTTCAGTATTGTCTACCCTGGCCATACCCGTAGTGTACAAATACTGGGGCGCTTCCTGGGCTTTCGGCATTCCGGGTATACTGATGTGCATTGCCACGGTCGTTTTCTGGATGGGCCGAAAAAAATATGTACGCGTGAAGCCTTCCGGTATCAAACGGGAGAATTTCATTTTCATTAGCTGGTGGGCATTACTGGAAGCATTCCAGCCGAAAAACGGGCATCCGCTTTGGGAGCGGCTTTCCAAAAGACGAAATGTATCGATGGAAGCCATTGACGGGATACAGGCCGTGTACCGTATCCTGATGGTATTTGCTTTCACTCCTGTTTTCTGGGCTTTGTGGGACCAAAACCTGTCGGAATGGGTATTACAGGCTACCAAACTGGACCTGCATGTTTTTGGATACCAGCTATTGCCGGAACAGGTGCAGACCTTCAACCCCTTATTCCTGGTCAGCCTGATACCGGTACTCACTTACTGGGTGTTTCCTTTTTTTGAAAAGATCGGATTGAAACCAACGCCCCTGCGTAAAATCGGGGCAGGATTATTCCTGATCGGGGTCACTTTTGTAATCATTGCCCTGATACAGGAATCGGTTGACAAAGGCGGACATCCCAGTATCTGGTGGCAGATCCTGGCTTATTTTATCCTGGCAGCTGCCGAAATCCTGGTATCCGTTACCTGCCTGGAGTATGCTTACACCCATGCTCCCAAATCCATGAAAAGCACGATGAGCGCATTATACCTGTTAGGTATTTCACTCGGCAATGTTTTTGTGAGTCTGGTGAATAACAGTATCGCCAATAATGGTTTTTTTGCCCAATACACCGGTGCCCGCTATTTCTGGTTATTTACCGGTATCCTGGCCGGCTTCCTGTTAATATATGTATTGGTAGCAAAACGACTGCCGGAAAAAAGCTATGTGGGAGTAGGCGATGAAACGCCTGCCGGGTAAATACCGGGTACTGGTCACTCCTTGTTTTTGCTGCTAAATGCTCCCTACCTTCGCGGCATGAATATCTTATTGCTTGGTTCCGGCGGACGCGAAAACGCGCTGGCCTGGAAAATTGTTCAAAGCCATCACTGCGACCAGCTATTTATTGCGCCGGGTAATCCCGGTACTGCACAATTCGGCACGAATCTTGCCATCGATGTCACCGATTTCGCAGCAATCGGCAAAGCCTGCCTGGATCACCAGGTTCAGATGTTGGTGGTTGGGCCTGAGGAACCGCTGGTAAGAGGAATTTATGATTTTTTCAAGGCTGATACGGCACTGAATCATATCACCGTTGTGGGGCCTTCAGTGAAAGCTGCGCAATTGGAGGGCAGCAAGGCATTCAGTAAACAATTCATGCAAAGGCATGGCATACCAACAGCATCTTATGCGGCATTTACTGCAGATTCGATTGCGGAAGCAAGGGCTTATCTCGCAAATCATAGCCTGCCGGTTGTTTTAAAAGCCGATGGCCTGGCAGCAGGTAAAGGTGTGATCATTGCCCAAACCCATGCGGAAGCTTTGCAGGTATTGGATGATATGTTGCTGAACCATCAATTCGGGGAAGCGAGCAGCCGGGTAGTCGTAGAATCCTTCCTGCAAGGCATTGAAGTGAGTGTATTTGTCCTAACAGATGGCAGTGCCTACCAGGTAATCGGGCATGCCAAGGATTACAAACGTATCGGCGAGGGGGATACCGGCCTGAATACCGGCGGAATGGGTTGTGTAAGCCCGGTGCCTTTTATGGATGAAGCATTTATGCACAAAGTGGCAGAAAGGATCATAGTCCCAACTGTTAAGGGCCTGGAAGCCGAACAACTGGATTATCACGGCTTTATCTTTTTCGGGCTGATGAATTGTGACGGGGAACCTTATGTGATTGAATACAATTGCCGGATGGGGGATCCCGAAACGGAGGTAGTCATACCGATGCTGCAAACGGATATTGTGGGCTTATTCGCTGCCATGGACAATGGCACTTTAGCCGACGCCAACATTGAGTTCCAGCCGGGCGCCTGTGCTACCCTGGTGGCTGTCAGCGGCGGATACCCGGGCAGTTATGAAAAAAATAAGCCTATAACCGGGCTGGACCAACTTCCCGCTGACCCCCATGTACTCTTGTTTCATGCTGGTACCGGTGATACCGAAAACGGGTTGGTTACCCGGGGGGGAAGGGTCCTGGCGGTAACGGCTTTCGGAAAAGACCTGCAAGAGGCGGTAGGCCGCTCAAGAGCGACCCTGGAAAAGATCAGGTTTGCCGGCATGTATTATCGCAGGGATATTGGTTATGAGTTTTTCTGAACGAATACGGTTAACCGGCGATAAAGCTTTCGAACCTGCCTGCCAAATAAAATTCTGCCCCTCCGGGGAACCGGGTGTGCATAAGCCCCAAGGCTGGAAAAATCAGTATTTTAGGCTTTTTAATTCAAGTTATTTCTGTCACCTTTGCTGACATTGACACATACATTCGAAGTTTTTATATACAATGGGACTTTTTAACTTTTTTACACAGGAAATAGCGATGGATCTGGGTACTGCCAATACCCTGATCATACACAACGATGAAGTAGTGGTGAATGAGCCCTCCATAATTGCCCTGAACCGCAATAATATGAAAGAGGTGCTGGCAGTGGGAAAGAAGGCATTGATGATGCACGAAAAAACACATGAAAGTATTCGTACGGTAAGGCCGTTAAAAGATGGCGTAATTGCTGATTTTAATGCGGCGGAGTTGATGATAAGGGAACTGATCAAAATGATTTATCCTAAAAAACCATTGTTCCCGCCAAGCTGGCGCATGGTGATCTGTATCCCTTCTTCCATTACCGAAGTAGAAAAGCGGGCAGTACGGGACAGTGCCGAGCAGGCCGGTGCCAAGGAAGTTTATATGATTCATGAACCAATGGCTGCGGCGCTGGGTATCGGAATTGATGTGGAAGAACCTGTGGGCAATATGATCATCGATATTGGTGGCGGTACAACGGGGATCACCGTGATCGCATTGGCAGGTATTGTATGTGACCAGAGCATCCGGATTGCCGGGGACGAGTTCACGGCAGATATCATGGAAGCATTGCGTCGTTATCATAGTCTGCTCATTGGTGAGCGTACGGCAGAACAGATCAAAATCAATGTGGGTGCCGCATTGAAAGACCTGGACAATCCACCGGATGATATGCCTGTGAACGGACGGGACCTGGTAACAGGTATTCCCAAGCAGATCATGGTAAGCTATCAGGAAATAGCAGAAGCCCTGGATAAA
>CAZAOR010000075.1:0-2629 GCA_964486805.1 uncultured Sediminibacterium sp.
TGCCACACCCCCGGATGTACATGAAGCGTATGCGATAGCGGCACTCAAAGCAGGCAAACAGGTATATGTAGAAAAGCCTATGTCGATTACGGTAGCCTCCTGCTTACGCATGCAAGAAGCTGCAGCATACTATCATGGTAAACTGGTGATTGCCCATTACCGGAGAGCATTGCCTATGTTTCGGTGTATCCAAGATTTACTGTTAAATGGAAGGATCGGTAAACCAAGATCGGTACGAATCAGCCTCCTGTTACCCGATGCTTCACAAACAGTTGCTAACAGTGAAACCAACTGGCGTACCTCACCCGCTATATCCGGCGGCGGCATTCTCTATGACCTCGCACCGCACCAGCTGGACCTACTGGTACACTTTTTTGGCAACCCGCTGGGTTCATTCGGCTTCAGTGCTAACCAGGCGGCACTATATAAAGCAGAGGATGTGGTTTGCGGAATTGCGCATCTGCCGGGTCCGCTGCTTTTTTCGGGTCAATGGTGCTTTACGGTTGCACAAAAACAGGCCGAAGATGTTTTCGAAATCACTGGTTCCGAAGGACGCATCCGATTTGCCGTATTCGGGCATAATGTGACCATCGAAACAGCACAGGGGACCGAAACATTATCCTTCACACCCCCCAAACACATCCAGCAGCCAATGATTGAACGTGTCGTACAGTACTTCCAGGGTCTTGGCCCGAACCCCTGCTCACCTGCTGATGCAATTCCATCCATGCAAATGATTGAAACATTTGCCTACAGTAACAGATTTATTTAATCAATACGATTGCTATGCCTTTATTTAACCGACGCCATTTTGTTCAAACCCTGGCCCTGGCCGCAGCAGGCAGTGGATGGAAACCATTACATGCCCGCGGCACCGCTGTTCCTTTATCAAAGCAGCTAGCACAAAATAACCGTTTCAAGATCAGCCTGAACGCTTATTCTTTCAACGCACTGCTTACCAAAAATGCCACCAGCCTGGAGGAACTGATTGATTTCTGTGCAGAAACAGGCTTTGATGCGATTGATACTACCGGTTATTATTTTCCGGGCTATCCCGCGAAACCAGCGTCGGACTATATTTATCGGCTGCGCCTGAAAGCGCACAAAGCCGGCATTGCTATCAGCGGAACGGGTATCCGCAACGATTTCGGAGACCCTGATCCTGCAAAGATCCGGGAACAGGTAGACTTTGTAAAAGAATGGATTGATGTAGCAGTACAATTGGGTGCACCGGTATTGAGGGTATTCAGTGCCAAAACATTGCCGGCCAACCATAGCTGGGAAGAAGCCTGCGATTGGATTGCGCAGGCTTTCCGCACCTGTGCAGATTATGGCGCAGCAAAAGGGATCATAGTTGCTATGCAAAACCACAATGATTTCATTAAAACAGCCAATCAGGCCATCACCATGATGCAGCGGGTAAATCATCCCTGGTTCGGGCTGATACTGGATACCGGCAGTTTTGCTTCAGAAGATCCCTATACAGCAATACAGCAAACAACCCCCTGGGCTGTGAACTGGCAGATCAAAGAAAGACTTACTATCAACGGGAAAACAGCAGATATGGACCTGCATAAATTATGCAGTATCATCCGGGATTGCAATTATCGTGGCTATCTCCCCATTGAAACATTGAGCCCGGGGGATCCCTTTACCATTGTTCCGCCCTTTTACCGGAAAGTAGCTGAGACACTGGCGGCAGTGATGGCAGAAAAGAAAGACTAAAGCCTTTCTGTTTTTGTTTGCACGCCAGCCTTAACAGCTGCTGCCGCCTTTTGCAGGTATACTTTTTGTTCCTCTGTAAGCGGGTGCATGGGAATATCCTGCATACTGGCAATAGCCTCTTCATACCATTTGCCCCATACTTCCAGTATATGAGCCTGCTCTTGCCGGTTACCTCCTTGTGCGATACTGGATTTGCTTAACTGGTATTCTGTTTCCAGCCGGTTTTCCGCCTGCTGTTCCAGTTCCTGTACCATTGCCGGAAACAGTTGATCGGAAGGGTGACAGAGTGTTAGTCCCACGACCAGTGCACTCACCCCAACATCCTGCATTTCCCTGGGTGATACTTTATCCAGGCGGTCACCATCTGTATGATAAAACTGATCCGTAAAATGCCACATCAGTAAACCGGGAATATGTGCCTGCAGAAAAGGCGTATGATCGCTGCCGCCTTCAAAAGGATTACTGTTCACAACCCAGTTATCACGCTGCCCCTGCTGACGGCAACGCGCCAGCACAAAATCATTAAAATAATGCGGAAACATATCCGACTCTTTCAGCACCGTACCACCCCATTCTGTATGATGATCCTTACCTCTTGTCCAGATAGCCGAAGGGTCTGGCATTTTCTCAATCAGAAAACTGCCGCCGGTTTTCGATACATCCTCGCCCACCATATCCAGGCTCAATCCCCATTGTATACCCCTGGCCCTGCTCGAATCGTCCGTGATGTACCGGTGCGTAGACCGAATCTCATCACCCCATAGAAAAGTAAGTGTGCGTAAGGGATGGTATTTTTTTTCCCGGACCATCGCCGCTGCCACGCTTGCCATTTCCGCCAGCGTGGCTACCCCGGATGCGTTATCGTTGGCGCCAGGTTCCTGAATATGGGCACTGTAAACAAAAC
>CAZAOR010000076.1:0-3301 GCA_964486805.1 uncultured Sediminibacterium sp.
AGCCATGCTGAAACAGGAAATGGCCACCGTCATGCTGCTGTTTGATGAAATCAACCGGAAAGGGTTTGAAGGTGACCTGGTACTGAACGGCCTGGCTGAATTTTTCCGTAACCTGCTTGTCTGCAAAGACCCTGCTTCGGCAGGTTTGCTGGAAGTGGTGGAAGGGATGCAGGAAAAATACCAGTCCACCGCTGCTGCTATTGCTTATCCTTACCTGATAAGTGCCCTCAATATCCTGAACGAAGCTGAAATACAGTTCAAAATGGCCCGCAATAAAAAACTGCATGTTGAACTGACGCTGATCAAACTGAATTTCCTGCCGCAGGCGCTTGAATTAACTGTGGAGGCTGATAGGGTTGTTCAAAAAAAAAGAATTGACCAGCCTGCTATTATAAAGACCCGCAGCATCGGGAACCAGGCCCCCTCATCCATTTTACCCAAATCTTCAAAGGCCAAACTTACCATTGAAAAAGAGGCTGTACAAAAAATAACACCCCCTGCGTCTGCGTCGGCAAAAGGCGCAACAATGCCCCCCCCGGTAACCCAACCTGCAGGCGGCCCCCGAAAAAATCTTTTGGACGCGCTGCGGGAAAAATATGGTGACCGCTATGCGATTGAGGAAATACCTGAAGCCGAGTTACTGAATAAAGAGAAGCTGCAACAATGCTGGAATGCATACGCCACTCAGTTAGAACAACAGGGCAAACATGCATCTGCCGGCACTTTTCGCAGTGCCGTGCTGCAATTGGAATCGGATGTGAAATTTACCATAACAGTTGCGGCACTTACTTCACAGAAGTTTGTTGAACAGGAAAGATCTGTACTGACAGATTATATCCAGAGCGCTTTCAATAACCGCACTATCAGTTTTGAAGTATTGGTGGAAGCCGGAGAAAAAGAAGACATTCCTGTACACATGCGACTCAACAGTAAGGAAAAATTTGAATACCTTGCTGAAAGGTATCCGATGGTGAAAGAACTAAAGGACCGGTTGAAACTGGAAATTGATTATTGAATACGGTATGGCCCTTTCCCCCATCGGCGATACATGCCTTTAACCAGGCACCATCAGGTAAAATACATTTATGCCACGTACTACTTTTCATTACACCAATGGTGTAGTCACCGTTGTATGGAAGCCGGAAATCTGTATTCATAGCCGCATTTGCTGGACTGAACTGCGTGCTGTATTCGACCCCTTCCGGAAACCCTGGGTTGATATGGAGGCCGGCACAACGGAGAATATCATTACACAGGTACGAAAATGCCCCAGTGGCGCGCTCAGTTATTTCCTGAATGAATCTGCTCCGCAAGCCGGAGATACGCCGGTTGCTGAATCCGGTGTCATTACGGAAATCTCCGTGGAGCAGGATGGTCCGCTCGTCATAAAGACCGATTGCCGGATTGTTCACAGCAATGGTACAACGGAAACCAAAAGAGGCACCACCGCGCTTTGCCGTTGCGGCGCTTCTGGCAATAAACCGTTCTGTGACGGCAGCCATGCAGTTATCCAGTTTAAAGGATAACCCGATACCTACCCTGCTTATGAAAAAAATATGCATCCTCTTTCTTTTTTTGGTGGGTAGACTATATGCACAGCCCGATTTCAGCAACCTGTCATTCAGCCAAGCCCAAAAACAAGCCCGTATTGAAAATAAAATACTGGCATTGTTTATACTGGCAGAAGATTGTGAGTGCTGCAACGAATCCCTTAGCAGGGCATTTCACGTCGACCCCACCGCGAAAGCTGCTTATGACAAAGCCTGTATTTCATTAAGAATTGAGCCGAATACCCCGGCGTTTAAGGAAATAGATTCCCTGTATACAATCAGGAACAGTTTTGGCGTGCTTTATTTGTCGGGGGATGGATATGTACTCAACCGTTACCGGGGCAGTTCCACCTTGGGCAGTATGTATCTCCCGCCGCTGGATGAAGCCATTAAAAAGAATGCTTTCCCGGACAGTAACTATATCCGGGCTGAAAGAAGCTGGGCTTCCGGAGATCATAGTTTGCCGGTGTTGTACAACCTTGTTTATAAGCGGCAGCAACTGGGCATCAATACCGATGAATTAACCGAAGAACTTATAGAAAAAGCGGGAGCAGATTCGGCAAAATCCATTTCCTTTTTGCAACTCATCGCCCGGCAAAGTCCGATAATCGGTTCCAATACGGAAAAATATATGTACCAGAATCCTTCCGTTTTCCAAACAGCCTGGTACCTCCTGCCACTCCAGGAAAGAACAGCGATCAATACCACGATTCAAGCAAAATCCATGCAGAAAGCGATCCGTGATAAAGACAGGGAATCTGCGCAGAAGATCGCCTTAGCCACGGGCAGAACCTATGCCGAGCAGTCTGCCGCAGCGATTGCCATTTCCAGTTCGATGCTGAATTTTTACAAAGGCATAAAGGATACTGCCGATTTGCTGGATCTCGCCGTTGACTATTATGATCGCTACTGGATGACAATAAGTGTGGATTCTGTTTTGCAGGTTGACTCTTTAAACATGATACGGGCGCTGAAACAGGCCACTCCATATCCCCGGTCAAGTGTGCCGATGGAAACAGGCAAGATACAAATGAAAAGAATTGTTTTTGCTCCCAGCGCGCAGCGCTATGCGCGAGAATTGAACAATGGCGCCTGGACCCTCTTACAATTCACCCATGATAGCACTTATCTTCATAAAGCCTGCACCTGGATAACCCGGGCCCTTCTATTTTTTGAAGACCCCACCTATTATGATACCTATGCGCAACTGCTTTACAATACCGGTAACAGAAAAGACGCGATTATCCAGGAAGAAAAAGCCATCAACCTGCAGATAGCCAGGAAAATTCCAGGCACTGAATTCAGCAAAACCCTGGAAAAAATGAAAGCCAATCTGCCGGATCTGACTGCACCCCGATAAACATTCAGATCAATTTTGTTTGCTGATACCCGTTTTTCTGGAAAAACTGTAATACCCGCTGCCGCTGGTCACCCTGTACGAGTATGGCTCCGTCCTTAACGCTGCCACCGGTTCCGCAAAAATTTTTCACCTGTTTCCCCAGGACTTCCAGGTCGGCCAGTGAACCGGTAAACCCTGTTACCAATGTTACTGCTTTCCCTGCCCGTTGTCGGGTATCGAGCCGGATGCGCAAGGGTTGTCTGGCTGGCGGAAGCGTTTCCGCTGCTGGCTGATCCTGCGGCTCAAAATGAAAATCGGGATCGGTGCTGTACACATATCCCCGGTTATCTGACTGGTGTTTCTTTGCCATGGTATTTAACTAGTAACAATTGCTTTGAGACTCAGGTCAAGG
>CAZAOR010000077.1:0-2717 GCA_964486805.1 uncultured Sediminibacterium sp.
GCCCGCGCCAATCTCGCGTCGGAAAATCCCGGTTGGAATTTTTCCGCCGTTCGCCAAAAAGCCGACGCCGATTGGGACGCCGTTTTGAATCACATTCAAGTCGAAGGCGGAACGCTCGCGCAAAAGCGAACTTTTTACACCGCGTTGTATCATTGTTTCATCCATCCGAATTTGCTCGACGACGCGAACGGCCAGTATCCCGGCATGGACGGGAAAATTCATTCCGTCGAACCCGGCCGCCATCAATACCAAAACATTCCGGCGTGGGACCAGTATCGCTCGCTCGCGCCGCTCGTCGCCATTTTGTCGCCGAAAGAAAGCGGCGACGTCTGCCAATCGCTCGTCAACTATGCGCGACAGGACGCGAGCGTTCGCGCCAACGGCGGCGGCCTGCCGCGCTGGGAACAGGTCAACCGCAATTCCGGCGGCATGGTCGGCGACGGCGACGATGCCATCATCGCGTCGGCGTTCGCGCTCGGCGCGACCAATTTTGACGCGCAAGCCGCGCTCATCGCGATGGACAAAGGCGCATCGCAACCCGCCACAACTTCCGACGGAATGAAAGTGCGCGACGGTTTGGAAAATTATTTGAAACTCGGTTATGTGCCGCACGAAGCGTCCGTGACGCTGGAGTATTGCAACAACGATTTTGCGCTGGCGCAATTTGCCAAAGCGCTCGGCGACGAAACCGATTACGCCATGCTCCTGCGGCACTCGCAAAATTGGCGCAATCTGTTCAACCCGGAAACCGGCTACCTTCAAATGCGCCGCCGCGACGGTTCGTGGTCGCCGGGTTTCAGGGACAACACGGAACGTTACAACGGCGATCAGGCTTACGTCGAAGGCACGGCCAGCCAATATACGTGGATGGTTCCGTTTGATTTGAAAACGCTCGCCGCGCTGATGGGCGGAACGGACATCGCCGCCAAACGGCTTGACACTTTTTTCACCGAACTCAACGGACGTTTTAATTCCGAATACGCCTATCTGGGAAATGAACCCTGTCTGGAAACGCCGTGGGAATACTGCTTCTTCGGCCAGCCTTAAAAGACTCAAAACATCGCGCGCCGCGCCATCACAGAATTGTTTTCATCCGCCGACCACGGCTATCCGGGCAACGATGACGTGGGCGAAATGTCGTCGTGGTATATTTTTGCCGCGCTGGGAATGTATCCCGAACTTCCCGGCTCCGACGTGCTGGTGCTCGGCAGTCCGCTGTTTCCGAAAGCCGTTTTGCATCTGCGCGATGGCGACGTGACCATCATCGGCAATCACGCCGGAAAAGACGCGCCTTACGTTCAAAGTCTCACCGTGAACGGCAAAGTCTGGAACAAACCGTGGATTCGCTATTCCGATATTTCGCATGGCGGCGCGCTGATTTACGATTTGAGTTCCGCGCCCAATAAAAATTGGGGCAGCGCGCCGGACGACGCGCCGCCGTCTTTGTGATTTTTGAATTTTTCCCCGACGAAACGCCGGGCATTTGTCATGGCAAAAAATTATTTGCTGATGCCGCGTTCGCTCGCGCGGACAAATTGAATCAAATGCCTTATTTCCGGCAACGGCGGCAGCTCCTTTTCCACTTTCGCAATTCCATTGGAAACCGTCAGCCCTTCGCGAAATAAAATTTTGTAAGCCTGCCGCAACGCCTTTTGCGCCTCGTCCGAAACGCCGTTGCGTTCCATGCCGATTTTATTGATGGTGCGCGTTTCCGCCGGATTGCCGTCGGCCATCATGAACGGCGGCACGTCCTGCACGACTTTCGAGCAGCCGCCCACCATCGCCATTTTTCCGATGCGGCAAAATTGATGAACCGCCGCCAGTCCGCCGATGACGGCGTAATCTTCCACGGCGACGTGACCGGCCAGCGTCGCCACGTTGGACATGATGATGTGATCGCCGAGCGCGCAATTGTGCGCGACGTGGCAATACGCCAAAATATGATTGTGCGAACCGACGCGCGTCACTTCGCCGTCGCCGGTTGCGCTGTGAATTGTGACGTATTCGCGGAACGTGTTGCCGTCGCCGATTTCCGTGCGCGTGACGCCGCCGCGCCATTTCAAATCCTGCGTTTTGAGTCCGATGCCGGCGAACGGAAAAATTTCATTCTGCCTCCCCAATTTCGTGTGGCCGTCAATGACCACGTGCGAATGTAATTTGCATTGGTCGCCGAGGATGACATTTTCACCCACCACGCAATAGGGACCGATCTCGCATTGCGCGCCGATTTTTGCCGCGGGATGAACAACGGCTGAAGGGTGAATCGAAGTCATAATTGTTCCGGGCGCAGCATGAACGTCACTTCCGCCTCGCTGACAATTTCATCGTCCACCTTGCAAACGCCTTTGGCCTTTCCCAGTTTGCCGCGGACTTTTGTCAGTTCCACTTCGATGACCAGAACGTCGCCGGGCAAAACCGGCTTGCGCCACTTCACATTTTCCGCCGCCATGAAATAGGCGATTTGCCCCGCGTTTTCCGCCTGCCGCAACATCAAAATCCCCGCCGTCTGCGCAATCGCCTCCAACTGCAACACGCCGGGCATGATCGGGTGGCCGGGAAAATGGCCGGGAAAATACGGCTCGTTGATGGTGACGTTTTTGAACGCGACAATTTTATTGCCCTCAATTTTTGAAACGCCGTCCACGAGCAAAAACGGATACCGGTGCGGCAAAATTTGCATCACCTGCTCCTCGTCCAGTTCCGCGTTTTGCTCCATC
>CAZAOR010000078.1:0-4333 GCA_964486805.1 uncultured Sediminibacterium sp.
CATTATCTGGGTAGCAGGTCTGCGTATCGCAACTGCTACGGATGCAATTGCAGCCTATTTTAAGCTGGGAGAAGCTTTCGGAGGCATGGTATTGTTAGCCATTGTTACCAATCTGCCAGAAATCGCCATCACCATTGTTGCTGCCTGGCACAATAACCTGGATATGGCAGTCAGCAATATCCTGGGCGGGATTGCTATCCAGACTGTTGTACTGGTGCTGATTGATATTTTTGGGGTTGGTCGTTCTGCTCCCCTGACCTATAAAGGGAGTTCCAATACCCTACTCCTGGAAGGGTTGGCATTGATCTTCATACTAACCCTGGTAATGATCGGCAAACAATTTTCGCCGAATATCCTCATTTTACGATCAACACCTTTTGAATGGATGATTGCCGGAATATGGCTGGGCAGTATCTATCTGATATCCAGGCAAGCCAGGAACCCAACGCCACATCCGCGCAAAGGTGTATATGCGCATGCCCTGCATTCGCATACCAGTCAAAAAGCGTTTAATTCCGACCAAATCAAGCCCATCCGGATTTCATTGATCGTCTTCTCAGTTGGCGCATTGGCTACTTTAATCGCTGGCTGGACTTTGGAAGAATCCGGCAGTTTATTAGCCGACCGTTTTAATCTGGGCGGTGTACTATTCGGTGCCACAATCCTGGCCCTTTCCACTTCCCTGCCGGAAATCTCAACCGGTATCGCCTCTGCCAGAATAAAGGATTACCAGATGGCCATCAGCGATATTTTCGGGGGCAATGCTTTTCTCCCCGTTTTATGCCTCGTCGCTTCCATGATCAGCAACAGCCCGGTACTTCCCATGCTCAAGCCTACCGATATGTACCTGACAGGCATCGGCATTCTGCTGACGGGGGTTTATATGACCGGGATGTTACTACCGGGCAAAAAACAGATAGCGCGCATGGGGATGGACTCGCTGATCGTGCTGATTATTTACATCGTGAGTATCGGAGGTTTATTTTTCCTGAAAAAAGCCTGAGAAGAGGTATTCTGATCCAGGCACTTGTACAGTAGCCCTCGCTTATCCAGGTTTAACAACCTGTTTCTTTTCCCGGTGAAGGGCATAATAAGCCCAGATAGCGCTCAGCAACATGAGTATTGCGCCGAGAAAGAAAGATACCCCCGGAAAATAAAAAGGCGCTTGCTTTCCAGTAAAATAGGCAAAAAGGCTGGTCATCATTGGTGGGCCAACAATGGATGTGGCACTCATCAGGCTGGTCAAAGCACCCTGTAACTCGCCCTGCTCATTGGGTGGTACATGACCGGATATGATAGATTGCAGAGCAGGTCCTGCAATACCTCCCAGGCAATAGGGAATCAGGAATACAAACATCATCCAGCTTTGCGTAGCAAATGCAAAAAGGAACAGGCCCAGCGCATAAAGGCCCAGCCCGACATAAACGCTTTTTTCATTACCGATCTTCGGATTCACAAAGCGAACCAACCCGCCTTGAACCGCACCCACCAGCAACCCTACTACACCCAATGAAATGCCGATCATGTGGGGCGACCAGTTAAATTTCTCAATATTGAAATAACTCCAATTACTTTGAACAGCATGTGCTGCCAGGTAAACAAATACCAGTGATAAAACCAGCCCTGCCACGGCCGGATATTTTCCCAATTGAACCAGAGAACCGATGGGATTGGCCCTTCGCCACTCGAAGGAGCGACGGTGGCTTTGATCAAGTGATTCCGGGAGTACAAAATAACCATATAACCAGTTGGCCAGCGTCAATCCTGCTGCCACCATAAATGGGACCCTCGCCCCCAGTTCTCCGAGCAGGCCGCCAATCAAGGGGCCTACAATGAATCCCAGCCCGAAAGCAGCACCAATCAAACCAAAATTCTTGGCCCGGTTCTCTGCAGAACTAATATCGGCGATATAGGCAGAAGCAGTTGTAAAACTGGCACCTGTTATTCCGGCAATAACACGTCCTACAAAGAGCCAGCCGATGGTTGGTGCAAAAGAGAGAAAGATATAATCAATACCAAAACCAAAAAGTGAAAAAAGTAATACGGGACGCCTGCCATATTTGTCAGAGAGGTTACCCAGTATGGGCGCACATAAAAACTGCATGAAAGCAAAAGCAAAAGTCAGCCAACCGCCATAACGTGAAGCCAGGCTTACATCACTCACACCCAGCAATTGTTCGATCAGTTTGGGCATCACTGGAATAATAATCCCAAAACCAGTTACATCAATCAAAAGGGTGATAAAGATAAAACCCATTGCAGCTTTTCGGTTCTTTGCCATGAACGGTCATTTGGAGCGCAAAATCCAAATTTCCCGGCTCTCTTCCGAAAATATTATTCCACTGGCTGTATCTTTTTCTGTTCCCCGCAAAACATCCAGGCAGGATTCCGCTCGTTTCAGTCGCTTTTCCTAACTTTCCAGCCCGTTGAGGCTTTGACTCAACCCTCATTCGATAACCCCCTATCAAAATGCACAGCGCTATGACAAGAATTTTCAAAACTGTATGCGCCGGTTTATTACTGGCGATCCTTTTTCCTGTTTTACTTCGGGCCGCGGGAAAAAGGAGTTTTTATGAAATTAAGATTTTTCACCTGCGTTCAGCAGCACAAGTGCAGCAGGTGGACGCTTTTCTGGAGCAGGCCTATTTCCCCGCTTTACATAAAGCCGGCATCCAAAAAATCGGCGCTTACCATTGGATGGGCAATGATACTGCAAATGACAAAAAGGTCATCGTATTTATACCGCTCCGCTCAATCCAGGACATTACGATGGTTGATAATATAGTTGTAACAGACCCTTCTATCGCTTCAGCGGGTGAGGCTTACTGGAATGCCGCCTATAATGCCCCGCCATTTAACAGGATCGAAACAGTCGTATTGCAGGCATTTCCCAAGATGCCGTCTTTTGAAATACCCGAGCTGGGAGGCGATAAAGCCGATCATATTTATGAGCTCAGAAGTTATGAGGGCCCTACGGAACGCCTGTATCGCCAGAAATTAAAAATGTTTAACACCGGGGGCGAGGTAGCGCTTTTCAAGCGCCTGCAATTCCATGCTGTTTTTTATGCACAGGTAATTGCCGGCAGCCATATGCCTAATCTGATGTACATGACCAGCTTTCTTAACCAGTCGGAACATGATGCTCATTGGAAAGCATTCGGTTCCGACCCTGAATGGGTGAAGCTGAAAAATGAGGCGGAATACCTGAATACGGTTTCCAGGGCAGATGTGTTATTGATGCACCCTACCCCATTCTCAGAGATATGATCCTTATAGAAATACGGTATTCAGCAGTTGCAAAACCGCATCCTTGAGCAGGGGCTTGTCCGAAAGGTCAGGCTCTGCTGCTTTTATTTTATCAGCTTTTTCGGGGAAAGCATCCATAATATCCTGGCCCTTTCTCAGGGGCACCCATCGCTTACTGGCATCAGGCCATGCGTATAATTTTGACTTTATCCGGTAAACTTTGTCGGAACCTGGATCGGAAGCATTTGCATTTTCAATTATGGCATATTGATATTCCAATAACTGGCCAACTCCAGGTTTCTCCCAAAGTACTTTATAATATTTTGCCTTAGGCTCATCGATATTAGGTGGATATCCGGTTCTGAATAAATCGGTAATTATTACCCCTTTATCCGTGTTACGTAAAGTAAATTCCCGTATAGGATTGATCAAGGGAAATTCCAAATCCTGCAGTTTGCATTCAACCTGCTGCGTATTCAGGTTATAGCGCAGACTAGCATTCTCCATTTTCTTGCCGCTCATAAAATATACATTTCCTGTTAGCCAGTCCTCATTGTAATAAGGTGAGCCTCCAACCAGTTTTGTTCCGCTAAATTGTATCCTGTTGCCAGAAGCATCATAGATCTCCTGCAAGGTGGTTTCTTTCTCCTCCCTTCCCGACTGCGCCGCCAGGGAGGTCGCAGTGCCGGCAATTATCATCACGAGGCCCAAACGATACAACATTCTAGTAAGGTAGGACAAAAAAAGTAAAAGCAAGCATTTTCTTAGAGGCCTTTTTGTTGGCTGCGGATCATTGTTACAAAATCCTGTTTTTTGCAAAGAGCATTCACTACCAGCGCCATCCGTTTAGCCTTAGCGCCATCCGATTTTACGCCGCTCATCCATTTGATAAAATAATTCCTTTGGGAAGGTTTTAGCGCCTCGAAGAAAAGCTTCGCTTCCGGCGCATCTTCCAGACATTCCGCAAAACCTTCAGGCACCTGCAGGGGCGCTTTATCCAATTCCAAGCTTACCTCCAATACAGCACCCTTCTTTTTTTTAATCTGCCTGCGCATGGCAGCATTCAGGGGTAAGATAAACCGACCTC
>CAZAOR010000079.1:0-2708 GCA_964486805.1 uncultured Sediminibacterium sp.
CAATGGCTTGTCATCACCCTCTGTTACACTCATGACAACCACTCTTTCCTGTTCACCCAGATCAAACATGGCAGGACAAACGAGATTGCCGACATTTTCAATGAACAGTACGGAATCCTGCACAGGCTTCATCCCCTGTAAAGCATGTAAAATCATATGGGCATCCAGGTGGCAGCCCTTACCGGTATTGATCTGGGTTACCTGTGTGCCGGTTGCATGAATACGGTCGGCATCCCGGGTGGTTTGCTGATCCCCTTCAATCACCGCAAAAGGAATGATACCGGACAGGTCGGTCAGTGTTTTTTCGAGCAGGGTGGTTTTTCCTGATCCCGGCGAACTTACCAGGTTGATAGCCAGGATATTCCTGCCTTCAAAATACCCCCGGTTTCGTTGGGCCAGCAGGTTGTTTTCCTGCAGGATATCCTGCTCTACTTCCACTACCCGTTTGCCTTTGTTTTCATTGTGGGAATGCGTATGACGATGATCACCGCACCCGCAGGTTGCGCACATACGAATGGTTTTAAGTGTTCATTTTTTCAGGCACCAGCAACGATTTTATCCGGAGTTCTTTGCCATGCTGTATTGCAATAAGCGGATTGCCGCATTGGGGGCAATCATCCAAAACACTTTGAACAGGGAACCGGCCACTACATTCCGGGCATATAGCTTCACCGGGTATGCGGTGGATGGTACGCACCGCACCCGCCAGCAGGGTATTTTTAACCGCCTGTTTCCAGGCAAACTCAAAAGCATCCATTTCAATACCGCTTAAACATCCGATCTCCAGTTCAATTGCTTCAACGCTTTCCGCGCCTGCTCCTGCAGCATGGATTTCCGCTATTTCCAGGATACTCATAACGATGGATAATTCGTGCATCTTGGTTTATTCAGTATCTGATTTATGCCGGCGCAATTCCCTGACCATGATAAATGCTCCCAGGCCGATAATGCCGAGTGTAAAAACGGCGTGTTGTGGTTCCGTGAAATAATGAATAATCGTATACCCATCTGTGACACCGTGTCCAGGATGCGCCCAGGCAATTGCAGGAACTGCAGATAACAAGGCTGTTAGCTTTTTCATTTTGATTGATTTAGAATTTGCGTATTGCAAAATAGTGCCCCCTGCATCCCGGAAATATGACAATAATCATCCCGCGGAATGATTAGTATCATTTGCTTCTTTTTTATACACTACTACTTTGTGTTGCTTTTCACCAAAACCATTCTTATGTCTAATGATCTTGCTTCCAATCCCCAGCCTACCTATTATGAAGAGGTGGCCCGGAAGGGATACAGCCGGCGCGATTTTCTGCAGTTTGCCAGTATGATGGCTGCATTTATCGGGCTGGAACATACCGCCATCGGACAAGTGGCAAAAGCGTTGGAAACAAAACCGCGTATCCCGGTTATCTGGCTTCACTTCCAGGAATGTACCTGTTGCAGTGAAAGCTTCATACGTTCCTCCCATCCCATCGTGGCAGATATCCTGCTGGATAAAATATCCCTGGATTATACAGAAACACTGATGGCTGCATCCGGCTTCCAGGCAGAACAGGCCATGCAACAAACCATGGAAAAATACAAAGGCCAGTATATCCTGTGTGTGGAAGGCAGTGTGCCAACCAAGGCAGATGGGGTTTATTGTATGATCGGAGGCAAAACCTCCATGCAAATTCTGGAAGAAGCTGCTGCCCATGCAAAAGCCATCATCGCCTGGGGAAGCTGCGCCAGCAATGGTTGCGTACAGGCCGCCAAACCTAACCCAACCTCGGCTACACCAATTCATAAACTCGTAAAAGGCAAGCCGGTGATCAAAGTGCCGGGTTGCCCGCCTATCGGAGAGGTCATGGCGGGTGTGATCGTTCACCTGATCACATTCGACAGGATACCGGAACTGGATGCACTGGGCCGCCCCAAAGCCTTTTATAGCAAACGCGTGCATGATTCTTGTTATCGCCGGCCTTTTTATGATGCAGGACTTTACGTAGAAAGTTTTGATGATGAAAATGCAAGAAAAGGCTATTGCCTGTACAAAGTGGGATGTAAAGGCCCGAGTACCTATAATGCCTGTGGTGTTATGAAATGGAACAATGGCACCAGCTTTCCCATTCAGTCTGGCCACGGTTGTATTGGCTGCAGTGAGGAAAACTATTGGGACAATGGCCGTCTGTATGAGCGGGCCTCCTCCTTTGCCGGCTTTGGTATAGAAGCAGATGCTGATACCGTTGGTAAAATCGCGCTGGCTGTAACAGCAACGGCTGCAGCCGGGCATGCAATCATGACAAACGTCAAAAAGAAAAAAATTATCCGCCAACTGGAAAATGAAGGCAAACAAAGTGAAGAAGAACTGGAAGCCTGATCAAACATTTCCCGCCAAATAAAAATAGAACTATATGAGCAAGAGAATTGTGGTGGACCCGATTACGAGAATCGAAGGACACCTGCGCATAGAAGCCGATATTGAAAATGGTAAGATCAAAGACGCTTTCAGCAGCGGTACCATGGTGCGGTTGCTGGAAGAAATATTGCAGGGCCGCGATCCACGTGATGCCTGGGCTTTCGTTGGCAGGGTTTGCGGGGTATGCACTTCGGTACACTCGTTAACTTCCGTTCGTTGTGTGGAAGATGCGCTGGGTATTACCATTCCGCCTAATGCCGAACTGGTTCGCAATATCATGTATTGCGCACAATACATGCACGATCACGTC
>CAZAOR010000080.1:0-7674 GCA_964486805.1 uncultured Sediminibacterium sp.
AGATGACCCGCTCGAAATGGCGAAAAAATTTGAAGGGGCAGGTATGCGAAGAGTGCACCTGGTTGACCTTGATGGCGCCAGGGCAGGGAAAGTGACGAACTGGCCTGTGCTGGAATCCATCGCAACACACACTGCTTTACAGGTTGATTTCGGTGGTGGTATCAAAACGGAACAGGAACTCCAACGCGTTCTGGATGCAGGAGCCTGGCAGGCTACTATTGGCAGCCTTGCCGTAAAAAGCCCGGAAATGCTCACGGCATGGGTGGATGTCTATGGACCGGAAAAATTCCTGTTAGGGGCAGATGTTAAAGGAGAACACATAGCGATCTCAGGCTGGTTGGAAACAACGGATGTATCTATATATGATTTCCTTGCAGGCTGGCTGGAGAAAGGTATACGCACAGTGTTTTGTACGGATGTGGCCAAAGATGGCAAACTGGAAGGCCCGTCCGTAGCATTGTACCGTACAATCCTGGAACGGTTCCCGTCTTTGCCTTTGATCGCCAGCGGCGGGGTAAGCAGTATGGATGATCTGTATGCCTTACAGGAAACAGGCTGTGCAGCTGCTATCGTTGGCAAAGCGATTTATGAAAACCGTATCAGCCTCAAAGAACTGCAACAATTTATTATCAACACCAGAGGCTCCGAATAACTATGCTCACAAAAAGAATCATACCCTGTCTGGATATCCGCGATGGCAGAACGGTGAAAGGAATCAATTTTGAAAATATCCGCGATGCAGGTGATCCCGTTGAATTAGGTGCACTGTATGCCGCGCAGGGAGCGGATGAACTGGTTTTCCTGGATATCACCGCAACCGTGGAAAAGCGTAAGACCCTGCGGGAACTTGTTAGCCGGATCGCCAGGCATATCAATATTCCTTTCACGGTAGGGGGTGGTATCAGCAGCGTGGAAGATGTGCAGGCATTGCTGCAGCATGGCGCAGATAAGATTTCTGTGAATTCGGCAGCATTCCGGGAACCGCAATTGATCCGGGACCTGGCAAATGAATTCGGTAGCCAGTGCGTGGTGCTGGCGATTGATACCCGGAAGGAAGCCGATGGCAACTGGTATGTTTACCTGAACGGAGGCCGGATTAAAACGGATAAACTTTGTTACGACTGGGCGCGAGAGGCGGTTCAATTGGGTGCCGGTGAAATCCTGCTCACATCCATGAACCACGACGGTACCAAACAGGGATTCGCGCTGGATATCACTTCCCGGCTGGCCGGGGACCTGCCCGTCCCCGTGATCGCATCCGGCGGCGGCGGCACCATGGAACATTTTAAGGAAGTCCTGACCAATGGCAAAGCCGATGCCGCCCTGGCAGCCAGTATCTTCCATTTCAAAGAGATGGAAATAAAAACCCTGAAGCAATACCTGCAGGCAGCAGGCCTGCCAATACGGTTATAAAACGGGTAGTTGTATGGTTTTTGTAACTTTATCGTCTGATATAGCAGAAGCACCTCTTACATGAATGTAGATTTCGCGAAATACACGGATGGACTGGCCCCGGCTATTGTGCAGGATTATGATACACACCGGGTACTCATGCTCGGGTTTATGAATGCGGAAGCCCTCCGGAAAACCGAAGAAACGGGAAAAGTGACTTTTTACAGCCGCAGTAAAAAAAGGCTCTGGACCAAAGGGGAAGAGAGTGGACATTTCCTGGAACTGAAAAGTCTTGCCGTGGACTGCGATAATGATACTTTGTTGGTTAAGGCACATCCCCTGGGACCGGTTTGCCATACCGGAGCCGATACCTGCTGGAGTGAGCCCAATCACCATGAAGATTTCCTGTTTTATCTCCAGGATATTATCCGGCTGCGTAAACAGGCATCTCCCGAAGAATCTTATGTGGCAAAGCTCTTTTCCAAAGGCATCAATAAAATTGCCCAGAAAGTGGGCGAAGAAGCGGTAGAACTGGTTATTGAAGCCAAGGATGATAACCGGGACCTTTTTCTGAATGAAGCAGCCGATTTGTTATTTCATTACCTGGTTTTATTGCAGGCAAAAGGATATGAACTGGAATCGGTGCTGGAAGTATTACGTAAACGACATGCCAAATAATTCAAAGTTTTATATGAAATCATTTTTATTGTTCATTGGTGCAAGCTTCACGAGTCTGTTAGCCCTGGCGCAATCACCCGGTTACCAGATTGATTGTACCGTGAAAAATGTGAAAGAGAATGGAGAGGTTTTACTGGTAAACCGTTTTGACGGCAAAACGATTGCTACGGCGAAAGTGAAAAACGGTGCTGTTCAATTCAAAGGTCACCTGGATAACCCGGATCTGCTCCAGTTGAAATTTCCGGGATTTACCGGAGCCACCGACCTTTTTATCGGCAATGAAAAAGTGACTGTGGCAGCAGACCCTGCCGCCCCCCATTTTGATATCAAAGGTTCGGAATTTGCAGCCCAGTACGGCAATTTTCTCGCAGAGTTCACTCCTTATTTTACCCGGTTGCAAAGCCTGGTAGGTACGATTAACGGTGGACAGGATCCGTCGCACCGGGATTCCCTGATTCAGGTGTATAACCAACTCCGCAATCAGGCGGTAACGGCAGCTATCCATTTCGGAAAAAAGCAGCCCAACTCTCCGGTAAGCGCCTTGGTATTGTTCGCCACCCAGCCTTTGTTTGAGGGGCCGCTGGAACTGGAATCTGCTTATAATACCCTGGGACCGGAAGCACATAAAGGATCTTTTGCGGTCGCCCTGCAAAAAAAGATTGATGATGCCAAGATCGGTATGGTAGGATCACAGGCGCTGGATTTTACACAGAAGGATATCAATGGTAAACCAGTCAGTCTTTCCTCCTTCCGTGGTAAATATGTTCTGGTAGATTTCTGGGCCAGCTGGTGCAGACCCTGTCGTGCAGAAAACCCGAATGTGGTGATGGCGTATAACCAGTACAAGAGTAAGAATTTTACCGTATTGGGAGTATCCCTGGACCAGCAGAAAGCTAACTGGCTCGAAGCCATCAAAGCCGATAACCTTAGCTGGACCCATGTCAGCGACCTGCAATACTGGAATAATGCAGTAGCCCAACTCTACCATATCCAGAGCATACCCTCCAATATGCTGATTGATCCGAAAGGGAAAATCATTGCCCGCGATATCCGCGGAGAAGAACTCCAGCAGAAACTGAAGGAAGTACTGAAATAACCGGCTAATGGTGAATCAGCAAAGCTTCATACTGTGTGGGGTTAAAGCCCGCCATTAAAAACTGTTCAGCTTTTTCCAGGATCGGGCGCTTGATGCAACTGTTGTGTTCGGCCATCAATTCGATGGCAGCCTTCTCGCTGTTTACAGCAGCCTGCACAGTTGGATCCAATGAACGCCAGGTTGCGCTTTTTTTATTCAGTACCTGCTCCCAACCTCCTTGTTTGCACCAGGCTTTCAGTTTTGCACGGCTGATGCCATCTGTTTTATAATTGTGAAAGGTAAAGGGTATATGATGCTGTTTTAGCCAGTCCATCGCCTTTTTCATCGTATCACAATTCGGAATTCCGTAGATTTTATACATATTGACCGATTTTTTCGGCAAAATTATCTATCCATCCCGTCTTATGCCCCTTTTCTTGCGATTTGTGTTAATTTTAAAGCCAGCAACCGTTTTGATGTATCGTTTCTTATTCTTCATAGCCGTACTGGCCCAGTTTTCTATCAGCTATGCGCAAAGTCATACCGGTACCGGTAGTGTACAGGGTAATCTCCTCGATGCTGCCAGCGGGAAGGGGCTTCCAGGGGCCAGCCTGCGATTGACTGGTATGGATCATCCGACCGATATCTCACAGGTGGCGGATAAGAACGGGGCATTTGATTTTGAAAAAATTCCTCAGGGATATTACCGCCTTTCGGTTGACCTGCTGGGGTATGCAGCCTGGCATATGGACAGCATTCATGTTTACAGCGGTAAAGCAGATATTAATTTGGGAGATATTTCTTTGAACAGTGCCGCTACCCAGTTGAATGAAGTAGTGGTTTATGCGGAGAAGCCTTTGATCGAGAACAAGGATGGCAATATTGTTTACAATGTTTCAGAAAGCCCGCTCAGTAATGGTAGTAATGCCTCCGAGATGCTACGCAACATGCCATTGTTGACAGCCAATCCCGATGGTACTTTGCTGATGGCGGGGAAAGAACCCCTGATCCTCATGGATGAAAAACCGATCAACCTGAGTGGTCAGCAATTATCCGACCTGCTGGAAAGCCTGCCGGCCAGTGTGATCGATAAAGTGGAGATCATGCAGAATCCGCCGCCGGAATACGCCACCTATCCGGGCGGTGTTATCAATATCATTACCAGAAAAGGAAGGATCGGTATTTATAAACGCCTGAATCTAAGTGGCGGTTCCAGGGGAGAGGGATGGCTTTCCGGCAATTTTAATTACCGAAGCAGCAATCTTAATGTCAGTTCCTCACTCGGGGCTGGCATATCGGAAACTAAAGGTAACTCCTATTCACACAGGCAGAATATCTACCCCGATTCTGTAAATTATTTTTATTCCGAATCACAGTTTGATAACCACAGCTTTCATCCGAATGGCAGAATCCAGGTCGACTACGATTTCAACAAAAGGAGTAATCTCAGTCTTACCTATCAGGGTAACCTGAATCATTATCACAACGAGAGTGAAGTACTTTATACTAATCGTGATAGCCTGAAGGAAATCTATCAAGCCAGCACACGTTCTAACGGATATGACGGCGATGGCTACAGTCACAGCTTTTCGGGTTCTTATATGTGGCAGGGATCCCAACCCGGTCAGAAATTGCAGGTTTTCTCCGGGATCAGTTTCAGCAAGAACCAGCATAACCAGGATTTTTATCAGCAGTTTCTCCTGGCTGATTTTCGGCCAACCGGTTTGGACTCCACCCAGGTACAATTGACGAATAACTTCGTTCAGAACGGTTATACAACCATTAATTTTACACAGCCGCTGAATGATACGGGTAATATCCTGCTGTCGACAGGCGCATCCTGGAATGGGAATAACAACCACAATGTACTGGATACCCGATTCCTGCGAAAATCGGACCGTACTTTCTTGGAAAACGCCCAGCTGAGCAACGATTTTTATTATAACCAGAATGTATACATGGTTCGGGCGGCGCTGGTATTACTGCTGCCGGGTAAAACCCGTTTCGCAGGTGGGGTACATGCGGAATATACATCCACAGAATTCCGTTTCCTGAAAGGAAATGTACCCAATGCCAATAATGCTTATTGGCGCTTGTTGCCCCATATCTCCCTCCGCAAGGAATTCAATGATCATCTTTCAGCTGCACTGGATTACCGGGAAACCATCCGCAGACCAGGGATGACAGAACTGAATCCAAGTATCGATTACAGTGATCCTTATAATATCCGTTTCGGCAATCCTTATGTACAACCAGCCCTTACGGATGTGTATAACATGAACTTCAGTTATGTTTCACGGAATATCAGTGTGAATGGAAATCTGGGATATAACCATGTCAAGAACGTATTCAGTTCCATAAGGACACTGGTAGATAGCGGCAAAACACAAACCACCTATCAGAATATATCCGATCAGGATGAATACAACGGCAATATCTGGACCGGTATCACCCTGAGCAAGAAATTCCGGGTAAGCATCAGCGGAGGATTTAATTATAATGTATACAGTGAAAAGGAAAAACTGTTATACAACTATATCAATGGCGGCAGCTATTACAGCACTATCACTTACTCCTATGCTCCTGATAATCTTACGATCCTGGAGGCGAATAACCAGTTCAATAACTTTGCCAGTCCGCAGGGGCATTCCCGCAGTAACCTGAATATGAGCCTGAGTATCCAGCGGAAATTCTTCCAGAAGAAACTCATCGTGGGTTTATCGGCTATAGACCCCTTTGGTTTGCAGGAATACCATGGCTTCACTTCAGGCACCAATTTCAATATTGAAAGTTACAGCGTAAGTAATACCCAGAATTTCAGGCTTTCACTCAGCTATCAGCTTAGCCGGGTACTGGTGAAAAGTAAACTGGATGAAAAGGATAAAGCAGCGGCACTGCAAAAACTCACGGGTGGTTAATCCCGATCAGATAGCTGCCGGTTTATTTAGCCTGGATGCCAGCCAACTGTTTTTAACCGGTACGATCCATTCCCGCTCCCATGCTGTTTTTGTGGCAGCCAGGTTATTAAAATAGAGCGTATCGCCTGTAATAAAACCGTTTTCCCAGGCATAGGGTAGTTGTGAAAGTGGGATCACTTCCACTTTCTCTTTGATATAAAAAGCCAGTTGCTGGCGGTTGAAAAAATCCGTATTGAAATTTTTTTCGAGGGACTGTACCAAACGAACCGAGCTGTCCGTACTGCAGCCGCTTACCCCTGTTGCCGATTCATCAGCCATCAACACCAGGAACCGCCCGAAAAAAAGATTGGCATATCCTTTTACCGGTTTACCATGACTGTTCCAACTCTGAACAAAGGCTTGCAGGACCGGTTCCATGGACAGCGCTTCAGCCATGGTAAATAGACGACCGCTCTGGTAGATCCAGACCCGGGAATCCGGATGAAAATCCTCCGGCAGATGGGATTGAAAATCGGGTACCATGCTGCAAAGGTAGGGATTGTTGAAAATTACCTAATGCGCCGTTTTCCAAACCGCCCGGTAACCTGTTTTTTTCTCATCAGTGGCATTCAGTAAAATCGTATCTCCATTGTTCAGCCTGCCAAACACTTCGATATTACTACCGGCAGGAACGCCTTGCTGCACATCTGTCCAAATAGCTGAGTCACCCTGTACCCGGATTACAAATTTTCTTTCCTGGTTGGTGACAACCGAAGTGGCAGGTACCTGGAAAGAACGGGTATTCCGTTGCCAGTGAAAAACAACATAGGCAAAGCTGCCTGCTTTTAACAATCCTTCTTTGTTATCGTATTGGTATTCCCAGGTTTCGGTTCGGGTGGACGGATTGACAGCCGCTGTTTTACGGGTCAGTTTTGCCTCAAACATTTTTTCAGGATAGGCTTCGACACGGAACCGGATTACAGGGTCTTGTTTACCGGAAGACAGGTATTGTTCCGGGATAGCTACCCGGAGTCTCAGAATATGGTTGTCCTGAATTTCGAGGATAGGTTGATCATTGCCTACTCTTGCGCCCGGATCTGCCAGCCTGTTTACAATCACACCGTTAAAAGGAGCTCTCAAAGCGCGGAGTGCAGCGATAGACTGATATGCAGCGGCGGCTTTTTGCGCTGCCAGCCAGGCGGCACTGTCGGCCTGGTAGGTTTGTCTGGCTTTTTCCAGGTCGGCTTCGGCAATGATGCCAATGATGCTTTCCTTGCCGGCATTCCGGTATCGTTCATACAAATCCCGGCTATGCAGGAATCTTGCTTTGGCCGCTTCTGCATCTGCCTGGTAACGGGCATAATTTTCCGGCAGTTCCGGCGCATCAACCGTTGCCAGCAGTTGCCCTCGCCGCACACGGTCCCCAATATCTGCCTGTACAGTTTTTAAATAGCCTGCCACCCGGGCAGTCAGCAGGGTTGTTTCATAAGGAATCAACTCAGCGGGGAAAACCAGGTCCTTATGTACCAGGGTGTCATGCAATACCAAAACGGTTACCGTATCCTTGGTAGGAGCTGGTGAACCTGGTTTTGGGGTACTGCTATTACATGCTGTCAGCATACTTCCGGCAAA
>CAZAOR010000081.1:0-3909 GCA_964486805.1 uncultured Sediminibacterium sp.
CCAATCCGTTGGCGTCGGTCGTCGCCAAAATGATGTTTGCAAATCCGGCCACCGCCGACGGGAAAAGTTGGAACGTGTCTCCAACCGCCAACGCCGGGCCGGTATTGGTCACCGACAATGCGCCGCCATAAGTCATCGTTCCCGAAGCGGCGATTGAACTGCTGGTTTGAGTATTCGTCTTATTCAAGTTCAACAACAAGCTGCCATTCAGAGTGACGTTGCCGGAAACAGTCAGCGTGCCGGTCGTCAGCGAACCGCCCGGCGCAACCGTCGAGCCGGCGGATGCAATCAGGTTTCCATTGACGCTGCCTTTTCCGCTCAAGGTCTGGCCGCTGTTCAAGGTCAAAGTTTGATCGCCGCGGCCGGTAACATCCACAGCAGCTCCATTGCGGACGTTAATCACCGCCGTGTTGCTAATCGAGCCGCTGACACCGTTGGCATCGGCCAAGGCCAGCGTGCCGCCCGCGATAATTGTGTCGCCCGTGTAAGTGTTGTTGGTGGTCAAAATCAACGTGCCGTTGCCGGTCAAATAGAGCGAGCCGGTGTTGGAAATGGCGGCGTCAACCTGCAACGAAGCACTGTTGGTCAAATCAAAATCGCAGTTCGTGCCCGCCAATGAAATGCCCGAAGACAAAGTGAATTCCGCCGAGCCGGAACTGTTTCGGAGAACGCCTGAATTAAACAGGATGGACGAGAACAGTTCGCCGGAATCGCCGTTGAATTCAACCGTGCCGCCGGATAGAACAATGCCGCTTTGCGTTCCCAGTTGCCATGAGAGACCATCCGGATTAAACAAATTCAATATGCCGTTTGTATTCACCGTGACGACGCCGGCGGCGACGGCATATGCAAGGTTGTCGCCCTTTTCGAGATTGACCGTGCCGTCGTTGATATTTATGCCGAAGGCGACATTGGCATTGGCGCCGCTTATCGTCCAGGCGCCAGCGCCTGCCTTGGTCATTACATTGTTGGCGCCACTGATAATTCCATAAGTGGTCAACGTATTGCTATTCACGGTCAAAGTAATGGCTCCAAGATCAATCGTTGCACTATCTTTGGCAAAGGTCAGATTAGCAGCGCCATTGAAGGTAAAGCTATTCTGCCATTTCATGGCGCTATATGTGCTCAATGACACGTCGTTGCCGCTGGTATTATCAATGGTTCCGCCGGCAATGGTGAATGGGCCGCTGCCAACCACGCCATCGGCGTTGAGGTTGAGCGTGCCGGCGTTCAATTGCATGCCGCCGGAGAAATTATTGCCGGAAGTTAATGTCAGTGCGCCATTGCCTGTTTTAGTCAGAGTATAACCTTGACCATTGTCAGAAATTGGGCCGTCCACTTCAAAGTCATTGGAATTGACCGTCATTGTGACTCCGCCGCCCAAGGTAATCTGACCATTGCCGGTGTCAAAATTTCCGCTGCCAAGATAGGTGAAATCATCCGCCCAAATTTCCGGAATGGAAGTTTTCAAAGTCACAGGTTGTCCGCTGGTATTATCCAATTTGGCGCCCATTTGCAAAGTCAACGGGCCGGTGCCGATGGCCGAATCCGCGCCGCCGTCGCCGCCATTGTTGACATTCAAAAGACCCGTGCCCGTGACCGTTGTGCCGCCGGTGTAGGTGTTGGTCGTCGCCAAAGTAAGTCCCGCGGCTCCCGCAACAGTCACGCTGGCGGATCCGCTGATAGAGCCGTTGCCGGAAATAATATAGCTCTTCGTGGAGTTTTGCGCGGAAACGCTGTTGGGCGAAACGCTCGTATTTAATGTCACGGTGATTGGCGACGTTCCGCTTGCCGAATCATCAAACGTGACGGCGTCGCCATCCGCGTAATCCACCGGATTGCCGGCTTGCACCCAATTGGCCGTTGACAAATCCCAGAAACCATTTCCCACGCCCCATGTCAGCGACGGAGTCAGCGAAGAATTGATTTGCAAATCAATGGATTTGTTCGCGGTGTCATTGACAATGGTCGCCGAAATTGCACCGGGCGGCAGCGAAACCAACGCCGTCGGAAGCGCGCCTGAAACCGTGCCTGTGTATTTAATCAACGGATACGTGCCGCTGAGAATGTCGCTGCCTTCCACGGTGACTTGCGGAGTCACGTTAAACACAACATTTCCATTCACCTGAACCGGAGCAACGGTGGTGCTGGGCGGAAAAGAGCCAAAGTTAAAATCCGCCGTTGGCGTGCCGGTGTCGTAAGTCAAATTGCCGTTGATAGACCAGTATTGTCCGGCGCTGACCACCAGGACAGAACTGACAGGCAATCCTGCTCCAACCGATGCGCCTTCCAAAATCACCGGCCCGCTGGCCGGCAGACTGATAGTGGAAACCTGCAAAGTTCCATTGCTGACAACCGTCGTGCCGCTGTAATTGTTCGTGCCGCTCAATATCAACATGCCCGCGCCCGTTTTGTTGAATCCACCAACGCCTTTCAAATTGCCTGAAATGGAAATGTTATGGGGAGCGCCACCCGCATCCGCGGCTTGAAAAGTGATATTGCCATTGATGTTGGTCAAGTTCATCGGCACAGCACAGGCTGGCGACCAATTGGCTGTGGCGGCAATCGTGCCGCCGGAAAGATTCAAGGCGAAATTTGTGCCCGTATTGTTCAGCAAACTTATATTCGGAGCGTCAAGATAGACGGTTCCACCGGAGATATTGATGCGATTCGTGGGATTGGCCGTCCAAGTTGCGCCGTTGCCGATTTTGATTGCCTTCGCCGCGACGATTCCGTTGGAGATATTCAACACGGCCAAAGCCGTGGCGCTTGGAGTGGTCGCGTCGAAGAACGTGATATTTGCCAAAAGCGAGCTGGAATAACCCGGACTGCCGCCCGGCCCGACTCCGACCAGAAGCGTGCCGCCCGACATATTCACCGTTCCCTGACTGCTCGAATCCGGGACAATGCGGACGTTTCCCGAAGGATTGCTGGCGTCCGAAGTCAACGTGCTGACCAAACCGCCGGGCAAAATGTTCAGAGTCGCCGGCCCGCCGCGCGAAATTTGCAAATGATTGCCGGTGTTGTTGCCGCCGGATGTATTGACGTTCAATTGGGCGTTTGCGCCGGGGCCACCGACATTCACCACGGCATTGGCAAGCGGATAACCAGCACTCGCATTGGCGCCTCTTGCGATATCAAAGCGCGAGCCGAAATTAACTATGGCATTGCCGCTTATGTTGAGAGTCAAACCGTCAGCCGTCGTCGTGCCGCTTGGATTATTGACTCCACCAATCGTTCCATTGGTGAAATTACAAATGCTTAACCCCGGGCCTGCTTGACCTTTGAAGGTTATTTGCCCCAAAGTCCCATAGGTGGATTGAGCAAAGGTCAACACGCTGTTTGATCCTAAAAATATGTCCGAACCTCCCACCATTCGCCACGGCACATTGATTAACGCGCTAACATTGGTGGCCACATAAAAAGCCGGTCCGTATGAGTTGACGCCGCCCGTCGCAATGATGGTTTGCATTTCGCCGGCATCCGTGCCATCGGTCGTGATTGTATAGCTGCCCGGATTTGTAAATGTGACACTGTAAGGTTGCGTGATGGAAGAATTATTCGTCACCACATACACGCCGGCCGTCCCGGCGCCGGAGCCAAAAATGACGTTTTCCTCGTCTCCTGAACCATTCCATGTATAATTCGTTCCGTCGCCGGTGTCCCACCATGTGTTGGCGTCATACCAGTTGCCGTTTCCATCGCTCGCGCCCGCGATTTGAGCGGGGTCCCAAGCTAAATTTAGCGTCGCATGGCTCAAGGACACGGACAGGCACAAGCAACAAAATGCAAGCAGCAACTTAAGATTCATGCGGTTGCCGAATTTTCCGGGCATGTGCCGGATTTCAATCATAGGATTTGTTTTCATAGGTTGGTTTTGCAGATTTTTGACTTTCCAGTCAGGCCATA
>CAZAOR010000082.1:0-2592 GCA_964486805.1 uncultured Sediminibacterium sp.
CAAAGCCATTTTTGCCTATTCTATCTTTTTCCCGATTGTGGAAGTGGTTTTGGCCATCAGTACCGGCCTGCTGGTTTGGTGGATCGCCGATCGTTCGCTGGATGCCGGACTACTGGTTGCATTCATCCTTTACCTGAACCAGATATTCCGACCCCTGCGGGTGATTGCCGATAAGTTCAACGTCTTGCAAATGGGTGTAATCGCGGCAGAAAGGGTGTTTAAAGTGTTGGACAACCCGGATGTAACACCTCCCTCTCCGAAAGATGCCTACCGGCCCGAAACGATCAAAGGCGCCATCCGGTTTGATCATGTATTCTTTGCGTATACCGATAACCATGATGTGCTGCGCAATATCAGTTTCGAGGTAAAAGCAGGGGAAACCGTGGCACTTGTAGGTCATACCGGCAGCGGCAAAACCTCGATCATCAGCCTCTTGAACAGGCTTTACCATATCCGTTCCGGGCAGATTCTCCTGGATGATGTCAATATCGAGCAGTATGACCTGGACCGTCTCCGCGGGGCTATCGGCGTAGTATTGCAGGATGTGTTCCTGTTTTCCGGCTCCATTCTCGACAATATCACCCTGCGGAATCCCGGTATCAGCCGCGAGCAGGTAATTACGGCAGCTAAAATGATCGGGGTGCATGATTTTATTCAGCAATTACCGGGCGGCTATGATTATAATGTGATGGAAAGGGGCAACACACTCAGTTTGGGGCAGCGTCAGTTATTGTCTTTTATCCGTGCGCTGCTCTACAATCCCGCCATCCTGGTCCTGGATGAAGCCACTTCCTCCATTGATACCGAAAGTGAACAGCTAATCGAGAAGGCGACAGATGCCCTGATCGCCGGCCGGACTTCTATCATCATTGCCCACCGGCTTTCAACCATCCGAAAAGCAGATAAGATCATTGTTCTGGACAAAGGAGAGATCCGGGAAACGGGGAATCATGAAAGCCTGCTGGCACTTGGCGGGTTCTATGCAAAACTGCATGCCATGCAGTTTGAAAAAAAAGCAGATATTTCCGGGCAGATGCAGCCTAATGTGCTGACTACTAGTTAGTTAGTAAAAGTGCTGGAGAATCCGCGCTTTTTTTCGATTTTCTGGCATTGCAAATATGAGATTTGCCCCCCTACCCCTATCTTTGCCGCAAATTTGGAAACAGGTATGGCCTTAAGAACTGTGAAATTATTGCTGGTAGCGGGTTTCAGCCTATTCGTACTTGGTTTTTTCTCACCGCTTGCCGCCCAGGAAAACCCGGCGAATGGCCAGGCAGAAACCGGTAAAGCAACCGCTGAAGCACAGAAAGAGGGATTCAATGCCGCAGAAGTGATTTTTGGGCACGTACTGGATAACCACGATTACCATTTCACGGAGTATACCGGTGCAGATGGTAAAATGCATCCGGTATCCCTGCCCCTCCCTGTTATCCTGTATTCTCCACAACGCGGATTCAGTTGTTTTTTGTCTTCCCGTTTTGAGCATGGCGAAGCTCCTTACAATGGCTATAAAATTGATAAATCGGACCTGAAAAATGTGGGCGAGAAAATTGTGGCAGTAAAAGAAGATGGCTCGGTAGATGATACGGTGAAAGTATATGACCTGTCTATGACGCGCAATGTTGTACAGATGATCCTGGCCCTGACAATCCTTACCTGGCTGATGATTTCCATTGCTGGGGCCTACAAGCGCGGTCAGGGTGTGAAAACCGCTCCCAAAGGCAAACAGAACCTCCTGGAAGTTTTGATTATTTTTGTGCGGGACGAAGTGGCCATTCCAAACCTGGGGCATAAATCCGATAAATACCTGCCTTACCTGCTCACGACCTTTTTCTTTATCCTGATCAATAATATTTTCGGCCTGATCCCCGGCACTGCAAATGTATCGGGTAATATCGCTTTTACGGCACTGCTGGGTTTGATTGCTTTTGTCGTGATTCTGGGCAGTACCAATAGTCATTTCTGGGCGCATATTTTCAATCCTCCCGGGGTGCCGTTCGGTGTAAAGTTCATTCTGGTGCCCGTGGAATTCCTGGGTATCTTTATCAAACCCTTTGCACTTATCATCCGTCTCTTTGCCAATATGGTAGCGGGGCACATTATTATTATCTGTCTGATTTCCCTGATTTTCATTTTCGGACAGATGAGCGGAGCGGTAGGTTGGGGAGCTTCTCCGGTGGCTGTAGGGTTTACCGTATTTATTTATTTGATAGAAGTCCTGGTGGCATTTATCCAGGCATATATTTTCACGAACCTGACGGCTCTTTTCATTGGTGCTGCTTTTGAAGGCGGCCATGAAGAAGGGGAAATACACGCATAAAAAAGTTTATTATTCACTGTAAATAACACAATCATGAGTCTGATGACAATGTTACTGGATGGAACTGCGAATGCAGGGGGTGCGATAGGTGCAGGTCTGGCCGCAATCGGTGCAGGTCTGGGTATCGGTCAGATTGGTAAAGGAGCGGTAGAAAGTATCGCCCGCCAGCCTGAAGCGATGAATGACATCCGCTCCAACATGATCCTGGCTGCAGCCCTGGTAGAAGGTGCTACCCTGTTCGGAATCATCGTGGGCTTCCTCGCAATGGTGCT
>CAZAOR010000083.1:0-3121 GCA_964486805.1 uncultured Sediminibacterium sp.
AGGTGCCAACTCCGCAACGGTTATCGAGACGGACAAGGAGATCAAATTGGGAGGACATACGCTTCCTGCCGGTAAATACAGCATTTATGCGATTCCAGGCGAAACCGAATGGACTATCATCATCAATTCCCAAACCGGGCAGTGGGGAATAACCCGCCAGGGAGAGACGACCGAAGATCCCGCAAAGGATGTATTCCGTTTTACAGTGACTCCCAAAAAATCAGCCAGCATGATGGAAAACCTGACTTATGCCATTGATGCCAATAGTATCAGTTTAAGCTGGGAGCATCTTTCTGTAACAATGCCGGCTAAATAAGCAAATGCACTTGAATCTTTCTTCCAAGCCGTCTCACCCGTATAAAATGAGGCGGCTTTTTTTTATTCCCTGAACGGGTGTTTGTATTTTGCCGAAAAAATGCTGACAACAGGTGCACGCGTAAAACATCCGCACTATGGACCAGGTGTTGTGGTAGAAGCGGGCAGTGAATCCTGCCTGATTTGGTTCCGGCAACTAAAAGATACCCGGCAAATCGCTTCAGACTACACAGATCTTTCGGTTATCGAACCCGGAGATCCTGATGGTTCGCCCCCCACAATTTCACTGTCAGAGATCGAACAGGCACTGGAACGCCTACTCGATCAGAAATTAGACCTGCCCGATCCGATCCCCATGGCTACCAAATGGAATGATGGCGTTTTGGTACTGCAACCCGGCAATAACGAATTACAGTCCAAAGAAATACCCATAGAAACCTTTTTTCACAAGATAGTGATGCTGCGTGACCGTTTGCGATTGATCGAGCAAAAGATCAATGCCCACAAAGGGCTTAGTGAAGCAGAAAAAGTAGAACTGCAACAATATATCACTGCCTGCTATGGCTCCCTGACCAGTTTCAATGTACTGTTCCGGGAAACCGCACACCAGTTTAAAGGAACCAGTAAGGACTGAGGGAAAATAATGTGTAGGGAATAGTCAACCCCACAGAATTGACTATTCCCGGCCTCCTCTCACCAGATATTGACCCTCAAGCTATCCGGCCGGTACATTTTATCTCCTGGTTTGATGCCAAAAGCTTCATAAAATGCCGGGATATTGGCCATTGGTCCATTTACTCGCTCTTTTGCGGGGGCATGCACATCCGTTTTCACCTGGCTGGCCAGGTATTCTTTCCGGAACTCGTATAACCAGCCGTACGCATATCCCATAAAATATCGCTGCAGGGGGGTGTACCCGTTGATCTTTTCGCCTTTTTGATACTGTGCTGTTTTCTTAAAAGCATCCAGCCCGAGCAATAACCCGCCAAGGTCTGCAATGTTTTCGCCCTGCGTGGCTTCCCCATTCACATGCAGACTGTCAACAGGTATAAATTCATTGAACTGCTGAATGATTTTCTGTGCCCTTTCCTTGAACTGCCTGGCATCCGCATCCTGCCACCAGTTCTTCAGGTTGCCGGCTGCATCATATTGGCGGCCCTGGTCATCAAATCCATGGGTAATTTCATGACCGATAGTTGAGGCACCGGCATAGCCATATACAAAAGCATCATCCAGGTCTTCATCTTTCATACCGGGAACCGCGAAGATACCTGCCGGCAGTACGATTTCGTTATTGCTGGGATTATAATACGCATTATAGGTTTGCGGGGTCATATCCCATTCGGTTCTGTCAACGGACTTACCCAATTTGGATATCATATAATTGAACCACCATTCCCGCGCGCGAAGCATATTATTAACAAAGGGGCCACGATCAATCTGGAGTGCACTGAAATCTTTCCATTTATCCGGGTATCCTACTTTCTTGGTGATCTTACTGAGTTTATCCAGCGCTTTCTGCTTGGTGCTGTCCGTCATCCAGCTCAATGCTTTTATCCGTTCTTTGTAGGCATCTCGGATCGCTTCCACGAGGTTACTATATCGCTCCTTGGCTTTTGCCGGGAAGTATGCTTTTACAAATAATTGTCCCAAAGCTTCCCCCATCGCTCCTTCTTCTGCATCCAATACCCTTTTCCATCGAACACGGGGTTCTTTGGTACCCCGGAGCGATTGGGAATAATGAAACTGGTCCATGAAGCTGGCACTGTCAAGATAAGCGGCGTTCCGGCGTACCAGGTTGAGTTGCAGGTAGGTCTTCCAGTCTGCCAAAGGTGTATGGGTAAGCTCATTACTCAACGCAGTTAAAAATTCAGGCTGGCCGATAATGGCAGAATCCAGTTTTTTGATCCCGATTGCTGCTATATAGGTTTTCCATCCAAGCGCGGGAGATAAATGATCCAGCGCATCCACCGTCATCTTATTGTAGTTTTTGTAGGGATCCCGCCGCGCTACAATCGTTCGGGAAGCCTTTGCCAACCGTGTTTCCAGTTGATATACTTTCTCAACCTGCTGCATGGCATCCGCACTGTCATGTCCCAGTCTGCGTAAGGTATGATAGAGATAGGAGCGATACGACTGCTGTACCCCTTTGGTTTTGGGGTCCGTATTGAAGTAATAATCGCGATCAGGCATTCCCAAGCCTCCCTGGAAAACCTGATAGGCATAGGCTTCACTGTTCTTATCGTCCTGGGCAACCACATCATTGAATAAAACGTTCATGCCTTTCCGGTGCATATCTGCCACTGTTTTCATCAGGTCAGCCGTATTGCTGATCGCTGCAATCTGGTCAAGTGCCGGCTGAAGCGGTTTTAATCCCTGCTCTTCAGCACCTGCTGAATCCATGCCGCTGAACCAGAAATCCCCGATCTTACGGCTGATACTACCCGGATCCGCTTTTTCAGTCAGGGCTTTTTCATTGATACTTCTCAAACGTTCATAAATATCTTCCTGTACCAACTGACCTACCCCCCAACCGCTTTCAGCCGGCGGGATCGGGTGGGTTTTGATCCAGCCACCATTGGCGAAAAGGAAAAAATCCTGGCCGGGACTCACGGTGGTATCTACGTCTTCCGCAAGTACATCTTTTTTGGGTTCGGGACCCTGGGAGCATGCTGTCCAAAACAGGCAGGCCAAGGGCAATAAGCGGGATCTCAATCGCATATAGCTGGTATTTGAGCATACAAGATAATATATATGGGTTATCAGGCAACAGGGAATACAGGAACGGTATCAACTGATTACGGGA
>CAZAOR010000084.1:0-4778 GCA_964486805.1 uncultured Sediminibacterium sp.
CCGAGCAAGAGCGCATTTCTTTCCTGGCCGGGGCTACCTATTCCCACTATCAGAATCTCCATGTACAGTCCAAAGCCTGGGGAATCCCGCCCCTGGAACTGAATGCTTCCCTGAAATGGAAGCTGCTCAAAGACCTCCAGGTCAGTTCAGAGCTCTATGTCATGAGCGGTAACCCTTTCCAGGATAAAAGCGGTAATACACATACGAGTTCACCGATAGCCGACCTGAATGCCGGCGTGGAATTTACAGTGGTACCCAAACTGAATCTCTGGTTACAGATGAAGAATGTGCTGAATACGGAATACCAGCGTTGGAACCAATACACGGTACTGGGATTCAATGTTTTGGGAGGAGTTGTATATTCGTTCCGTTAATACCTGGCCATGGAATATTATTTGCTGAAATACCTGGCGCTGCATAAAAGCCTTTGCCTGCCGCAGGTAGGGTGTTTTGTTGTACAGGAAACAGGCGCCTGTTTCGATGCGGGCTCCGGTCTTGTATATCCGCCATCCTCCACTGTCGTATTTCAGCAAGGAGATGTGCCAAAGGCAGAGAAACGTTTTTTTGGGTTTCTGGCAGCAGAAATGGGTTTGGAAGTGGTAGATGCTATAAAAGCCTTTCACCAGTATGCAGAATCTTTCCGGGAAAGATTGCGGTCGCAAGAGGAAGTAAGCCTGACTGGTATTGGTCGTTTATATCAGGAAGGAGAGGCTATCGGGTTCGAGGAAGATAACCGGGTTACCCCCCTCTCAGAACCGCTGCAGGTAGCAAAGGGTGAGCATCTAATACCGGCACTTGCTGAAACTCCCGAACAAATGGCAGCAGAAAACACCGAAGCAGAACCGGAGAAAGATATCTGGTGGTTCTACGCCTTATTGCTTGCTATTGCCGGTATCGGCGCCCTGGTGTATTATTATTGGTGAGATTTATTGGAGATTAATAATGGCCGCATCTTTACTTCACTATACCCAATGCCCTTTTTGTAACAGCGAGGCTATTGCACCAGCGCTGGAAGCCAAAGATTATACCGTTTCCGGCGAAAGATTTGCCATCTGGCACTGTAAGGATTGCACCAACCGGTTCACACAGGATGTACCTGATGCTTCAGCAATCGGTGCCTACTACCAGTCGCAGGATTACATCTCCCATTCCGATACAGCCCAAGGATTTGTAAACCGCCTTTATCATCTTGTAAGAAAGAGGACCCTGCATTCCAAGCGTAAACTCGTGCAGCAACTGCTGAAGGAGCAAGCGGGGAAGGTGCTGGACATTGGTGCCGGAACAGGCGCTTTTGCACATACTTTGCACGCAGCGGGTATTCCTGTTTTGGCGCTTGAACCCGATGCGGGTGCCCGGGATCTGGCCAGGCATAAGTATGGACTGGATCTGCTGGATACCGCAGCGCTGGTTGGCTTGGGCCCCGGCGAATTTTCGGTGATTACTTTGTGGCATGTGCTGGAGCATGTGCACGACCTGCATCCTTATTTGAAAAAATTTGCGGAGATACTTCCGGCTGGCGGTTACCTGGTCATTGCTGTTCCCAATTATACCAGCTATGATGCAGACAAATACCAGGCATGCTGGGCTGCTTACGATGTGCCCCGCCATCTGTATCATTTTTCTCCTGCGGGAATAGCGCAAATGCTTGCGGAGTACGGTTTTTCATTGGAAAAAAGGCTGCCTATGTGGTTCGACAGCTTCTATGTATCCATGCTGAGCGAACAATACAGCAGGGGGCAAGGTAATATCGTTGGAGCAATGATGACCGGTCTGATATCGAACATCTATGCGTTTACAGATCCGGCCAAGTGCAGCTCTGTCATTTATCTTTTCAGAAAGGAGCAGGTTGGATAGGCTTACTGGAATTTAACCTCGAACAATTTCGGCCAGTTCTTTCCTGTTACAAAGAAGCGCTGTCCTGTGCGGTCATAAGCGATTCCGTTTAAAACAGAGGAATCACGCTGATCTTCTGCAGATACCTGTCCGGGTGCATATTTATCCAATACGCCGGAGAAATCAGCCCTTGCAAGTACGCTGCCGCTGGCTGGATCAATCTTTATGATATAGTTGGTGAGCCACACATTGGCGTAAATCACACCATTTACATATTCCAGCTCATTGACAGAGGCCAATGGACCATTATTGTCAAAAACACCCACGGATTTTATCACCTGGAAAGTTTCCGGGTCACGATAGTACAGATTATTCGAGCCATCGTCCATAATCAGGTACTTACCATCGTTCGTCATGCCCCAGCCTTGTCCGCTATAATTGAATTCTTTTATTTTCTGCAGGGTTTTGGCATCGTACACAAAGCATTTACCTTCTTTGTAGGTAAGCTGGTAGATTTTACCATTCAACAGGGTGATGCCTTCGCCGAAATAGTCATTCCCCAATGCGACCGTTTTTAGGGCTTTCCCGGTTTTCAGATCCGTTTGCAGGAGTTTGCTTTCCCTGTAGTTGCCGGTACTCTCCCAAAGTGTATTATCCTGCCATTCCAGGCCTTCTGTAAAAGAACTGACTGCGTGCGGATATACGTTGGTGATGGTATAAGCCATACTTGCTGGCGGCTGCACGGCATTGGTTACCACGGCTTCCGCAGCATCATTGCCATGATTGCCGCAGGAACTTGCCAGCAGGCACAAAGCACTAAGAAGAGATAAATATAATTTCATACAATCCGGTAATTTAAAATTACGGAAATCGGGCAGGGTAACGTGTTAAAAACGGGCTTTATACATTAAAACGAAAATGCATAACGTCCCCATCCTGCACCACATATTCCTTGCCTTCAATGCGCAAGCGACCGTTTTCGCGGCAGGCAGCTTCGCTGCCATATTTCACAAAATCATCGTAGGCAATCACCTCTGCTTTGATGAATCCTTTTTCGAAATCCGTGTGGATCACGCTGGCGGCCTGCGGGGCCTTCCAGCCTTTGTGAATGGTCCATGCCCGTACTTCCTGCACTCCAGCGGTAAAATAGGTTTCTAAATCCAGGAGGTGATAAGCTGTGCGAATAAGCCGGTTCAGGGCAGGCTCCTTCATCCCATACTCTTCCATGAACATTTGCCGGTCTTCGGGGGTATCCATTTCAGCGATCTGGGCTTCAATATTATTGCACATTACGATCACTTCCGCATTTTCCGCGGCAGCCATCGCAATCAAAGCTTCGGAATAGGTATTGCCGGTATGCATACTGGCTTCATCCACATTGGCAACATACAGTACGGGTTTATCTGTGAGCAGGAACAGATCGGCGATCGCGTTTTTTTCTTCTTTTCCCAATCCCAGCGTACGGATGCTTCTGCCTTGTTCCAGGTGGTTTTTACAGCGGATCAGGATATCTAATTCGGCTTTGGCTTTGACGTCACTGCCAACGCGTGCTGATTTCTCCACACGCTGTAATTTCTTCTCCACACTTTCCAAATCCTTCAATTGCAGTTCCGTATCAATGATCTCTTTATCTCCAACCGGATGGATAGCGCCTTCTTCCCGCAATACATTTTCATCTTCAAAGCAACGGATCACATGGATAATGGCGTCCACTTCACGAATATTCCCCAGGAACTTATTACCCAATCCTTCCCCCTTGCTGGCGCCTTTGACCAGGCCGGCAATGTCCACAATCTCCATTTGGGTAGGAACGATCCGGTTAGGTACGACCAATTCGGCCAGTTTTTGCAGACGGCTATCAGGCACATCCACCAACCCTACATTGGGCTCAATGGTGCAGAAACGGTAATTGCTGGCCTGCGCCTTGGCACTGCTGCTGACTGCGTTAAATAAGGTTGACTTACCCACATTCGGTAAACCAACGATTCCTGCTTGAAGCGCCATAATGAACTTTCCGGTTTTGGCCGCAAATATAAAGGATCGGCAGTAAGTGGGGCATCTAAAGCTGAAAACCAGTAAAGGGAATACCTGATATGGAAAACCGGCAGTCAATCCCACTGATGAAAACAGATAGAATTGCCTGGTAAATGCGTAAGAATAAATCCGTCCATTCCCATACGCCGGGAACCCTGCACTCATCTGGTCAAAACAATCAAGCTGCGAAAATCTTCTGCCTCCGGCGGGACCTGATCCTTGCATCAAATCCTGATTTTCCATTATCTTACCGCTTCCAAATACACGGTATGGCTTTAAACTATGTGTGGATAGTTTTTTTCCTTCTGGGGATGGTGATTGCACTGATCCGGCTGATTTTTTTCCATGATTATGAGATATTCCGCAAACTGGTGGAAGGGGTCTTTGATTCATCCAAATCGGCTGTGCTCGACATCGGCCTTCCCCTGAGCGGAGCGATGATTTTTTTCATGGGCTTGATGAATATCGGGGAAAAAGCAGGGGCTGTCAACTTCATGGCGCGATTACTGAATCCATTTATGAAAAGACTGTTTCCGGAAGTACCCGACAAACACCCGGCAATGGGGGAGATGGTGATGAATTTCAGCGCCAATATGTTGGGGTTGGATAATGTAGCTACTCCTTTCGGCCTGAAAGCCATGCAGAGCCTGCAAACCCTCAATCCGCACAAGGATACCGCCAGTAATGCCCAGATCATGTTCCTGGTGCTGCATACCAGCGGGCTTACCCTGATTCCGCTTTCAATTATCGCCTATCGGGCCAGTGCGGGCAGTACCAATCCCACCAGTGTATTCGTACCGCTCATGCTGGCAACCACTGTGGCAACGATTGCCAGTGTTGTGGTAACCGGTATTTACCAGAAACTACGTTTCGATAAAGTGCTGCTCAGCTGGCTGATCGGTATTTCGGTT
>CAZAOR010000085.1:0-4704 GCA_964486805.1 uncultured Sediminibacterium sp.
CCAACAGGGCAGATACTTCAGAGCCAGCCTGGGTGAAACGGAAGATATTATCTACGAAGAACAGGATATCCTTTCCTTTCCCGGTACCATCTCCATCACGGAAGTATTCTGCGATGGTCAGACCGCTCAGCGCCACTCGGGCACGGGCGCCCGGGGGTTCGTTCATCTGACCGAATACGAAAGTAGCTTTGGATTCTTTCAGGCCCTCAAGATCTACCTTGCTCAAATCCCAGCCGCCTTCTTCCATGCTATGCTTGAAGCCATCCCCGTATTTCATGATACCGGCTTCGATCATTTCACGCAGCAGGTCATTTCCTTCCCGGGTTCTTTCACCTACCCCTGCAAACACCGACAAACCACCATGGCCCTTCGCGATATTGTTGATCAGTTCCTGGATCAATACGGTTTTACCTACACCGGCGCCACCGAACAAACCAATCTTACCACCTTTTGCATAGGGTTCAATCAGGTCAATGACTTTGATCCCTGTGAACAGTACTTCGGCAGAAGTACTCAGGTCTTCAAACAACGGGGGTTTATTGTGGATGGGGCGGCCATTGGCTTTGCTTAACTGGGGCAGACCATCAATCGCATCACCTGTTACATTGAACAAGCGACCATTGATGCCTTCACCGATCGGCATGGCAATAGGTTTACCGGTATCAATCACTTCCATGCCACGCACCAGGCCCTCAGTACCATCCATCGCAATCGTGCGGACACTGTCCTCACCCAGGTGCTGCTGCACTTCGAGCACCAGTTTTTCCCCATTGGGACGGGTGAGTTCGAGCGCGTTATAAATTTCCGGCAGGGCGTTATCATCATGAAAATGTACGTCAACCACCGCGCCAATTATCTGCTTGATCTTACCTTTTGTGGCCATATCAGCTAAGCGTAATTAAGGTTTAAAAATGGGTGTTTCTTATTTGCTGGAAACCGTTTTCCAACTTGGCGGCAAAGGTAAGGGGATGGCGTTTAAAAACACAATAAGCCCCTGGTTTTTGGGGAAAAATATGGCCCCTGCCCGGATTTCCGGCAGCGACCGGCGGGACACTTCTATAACTTATTGAAAATCAATCTTCTTTATCCTCGTTATAGAGCACATAGCCTTTAATTTGATAATAGGAAATCATGGTTTGTGCCGTCAGCGCCTTGTCGATACCCTGCATCAGGTCTTTTTTGTCCAGTCCCAAGAAAGCCATGGCTTGTCCGCAGGCCTGAAAATGTACGCCTGCTGCCTGCATTTCCCGCACCAGGGCCGCATTCGGGTTGCTGCGATGAAACTGTTTCTGGTAGGCATCATCATTCAGCAGTGAAAAAAGCGAAAGTCCGTGTACCACTACTTCCACCTGCAGATGGTTGAGGGGTATGCCATTTGCAATATGCAGGTTGATGATCCGGCCGATTTCGGTAAGCCCGGAATTAGCGCGCTTCGATTTTACAGAATCGTTGGCGGGCAGGGTCCAACTGAACAGCAGTGGATAGTTGAGGCTGGTATCGGGTCTTACATCGATGTCCTGTACCGGCATCACACCCGTCATTAAGTGGGTTTTTAGCAAGGGATAGGTTGCCTGCGAAAAGAGCTTTTTAACCCTGCGTACTTCCCGTGGAGACATCGACGGATCCAGCGGCAGGGAATCGGTGCTTTGGGCAAAACAGGATAATGCTGTCAGTAAACTGAAGCATAAGAGGAAAAGGGATTTATACATGTTACGTGGTTTAGTAGTTTGAAGCATTGCGGCAGGTTCATAAAGATCAGGACGGTACCCAAGAGATTTCTAAGCAGGTTACGGTTCGCCTTCAGGAGATTTCTCCCCGACGCTTTGGTCGGGGTTTAACACACTCGTTTTACTCCCTCGAAATGACGGGCTAAAGATAAAAGACTACAGACCAAAGACAACCGCATAATCACCCTATCCCTGCAGTCCCGCATAAATCAGGCAGGCCAGTGCCGCGCCCAGAATTGGTCCCATTACCGGTATCCAGCTATATTGCCATTCGCTCCTGCCTTTGCCAGAAATGGGCAGGATCGCATGCATGATACGCGGACCCAGGTCGCGGGCTGGATTAATGGCATACCCGGTGGTCCCGCCGAGGCTCAGGCCGATACCCAGTACCAGCAGCGCTACCGGCAAAGCATCCAGGGATCCGAGCGAATGGGCGGCGCCAGTAATATACAGCACGCCGATTATCAGCACACAGGTACCGGCTATTTCGGAAATCAGGTTATTCCAATGGTTCGGGATTGCCGGGGATGTGCAGAATACTGCCAGTTTCAAATCGGCATCCTTTGTTGCATCGAAATGTGGTCGATATACCAGCCAAACCAATCCGGCGCCCAGCATGGCGCCGGTTAATTGTGCCAGCATATATAGCAGGGCGGTCGACCAACTGATTCTTCCCAGTGCTGCCATGGCAAAAGATACGGCAGGGTTCAGATGGGCTCCGCTCACGGAAGCCGTCGTGTACACACCTACAAACACAGCTATCGCCCATCCAAAAGTGATTGCGATCAAGCCGCCCCCGTTCCCCTTTGTCCTGGCCAGAACCACATTGGCCACCACCCCATCACCCAAAACAATCAGCAAGGCAGTGCCGGTTAATTCGGCAAGGAAGGGTGTCATAAGCCATCGTTTGGCAGAAAAGATAACACTATTTTGGAAATCAAATAAACAGACAGCGATGACTTCCGGATATTGGCAGGTTGACGCATCCGCCAGAGGCGGACAGGTTGGCGGTTGGCGTATTGGATAGTCATTCTTGGGAAGCGAAGCAATTATAACCGTCATTTCGAGGGAGTAAAACGACCGAGAAATCTCCTGAAGGTAAACCGTAACCTACTAAGAAAGATTCGCTGCGTTTCGGGAGATCTCCCCCCATACGCTTCGGTCGGGGTCTAAGACCAAACGCTTTATCCTAACAAATAACCAGCCGCAAGTTGTACAAAGTCCTCCACCTGTTCCTGTTGATAGGTATCCGGCCAACCATGCACTTTCGCAAGGATTTCGGCGGCTGCTGGCGCAAGTTCTATGGCGGCTTTTGCATCGAGGAAAAGGATACGTGTGCGTCTTGCCAGGAGATCTTCCACGGTCATGGCCATTTCGAATTTTATCGCATATAACCAGTCGGCCATGGTATAGGGCAGTTCCGGCGATAATCGTTCACCTGTTTCCGGTTCGTGCAGGATCTGTTCTTTTAGCCATTCCATTCTTGCGCCGGGTTTACCCAATGGCAGGTCTTTTGTCCGGCAGGCTGTGGGAGGCAGGTCTGTCACTGCAATAGCTTTGTTAACGGCATCCTCTGCCATCTTCCGGTAAGTAGTCCATTTACCGCCAGTAATACTGATCAACCCGCTTCGTGCCACCAGCAGGGTATGGTCCCGGGATAAGACCGAGGTTTGGTGTTGATTGGGTACACGCACCAATGGTCTTAATCCTGCAAATACGGCTTTAACATCCTTTCTTTCAATCGCTCGGTTGGTATAGCGGTTGATATGTTTCAGCAGGAAACTGATCTCTTCTTCCAGGGGCAGGGGTTCGGCTATTATTTTATCAACCGGGGTATCTGTCGTGCCAATCACGACTTCTCCGTGCCAGGGCACTGCAAATAAAACCCGGCCATCATCGGTTTTCGGGATCATCATGGCATAGGCTCCCGGAAAGAATCTGGGGGAAACCACCAGGTGAATACCTTGTGAAGGAGTAATGATATGGTGCAGGCGGGCATCATCCATTTGCAGGATGTTGTCTGTGAAGATACCGGTCGCATTGATAACAGCCCTGGCCCTGATGGTGTATGATTGTTGTGTGAACAAGTCTGTCAGGTGAACGCCGGTGATCTTTCCCTCCTCCTTCTGAAAACCATCAGCCCGGCCATAATTCAGGAGTACAGCGCCATGTTCCGTGGCGGTAACAGCCAGATCAATGCACAGGCGGCTGTCATCGAATTGCCCGTCAAAATATAAAACGCCGCCTTTGAGTTGATGATGCCTGATAGCGGGCATTTTTTCGAGGAGCGATTGCCGGGACAGGATTTGGGTTTTACCGAGGGATAATTTTCCTGCAAGCAGGTCATAGATCATCAAACCCAAGGCATAATAGATTTTTTCCCACCAGCGGAATGTTGGCACGATAAAGGGCTGTACCGAAGTAAGATGCGGGGCATTCCTTAAGAGATATCCGCGTTCCCGTAAGGCTTCCCGAACCAGTTTGATATTTCCCTGTTGCAGGTAACGAACCCCGCCATGCACCAGTTTTGTGGAACGGCTGGAACTGCCTTTGCCAAAATCATATTGTTCAATCAATAAAGTTTTCAGTCCGCGTGAAGCGGCATCCACTGCTGCCCCCAGACCGGTAGCGCCGCCACCAATGATAACCAGGTCCCAATGCGGAACGGTTCGGAGAGCTTGTAAGGAGGAATTGCGATTCATGATTTATGCGGTCTTGAGTCTTTGGTCTTTCGTAGTTGGCATTTGACTAGTCCTTTCGAACCCCCAGTAGTTGAGTGAAAAATCTCCTGAAGCATTAGGAATCCTTCTTAGCAGGTACCCGGGGTAATCAGGAGATGCCCACAGACGCTGCGGTCCGGGTCTAAGACCCAACGCTTCGCTCTGGATTGTAAACTCTCGCGCCTAGGGCGTGATCAAGATGACGGTGCGCAAGAAATTTCTAAACAGGTTACGGAGCGGTCAGGAGATTTCTCCCC
>CAZAOR010000086.1:0-3860 GCA_964486805.1 uncultured Sediminibacterium sp.
GCATGAAAAAGATTTTATTAGGAAGCTTCCTGCTTTTCTCTACCCTCACCCTTTCTACCCTCCCTGCTGCTGCACAAACCACCCAACAAAATACGAGCAAAGCTTCCATCAGCTTTGCCGACCAGGTGCATGATTTCGGTCAGATCGTTCAAGGCACCCCGGTTACTTATGTATTCTCGTTCAAGAATACCGGCAAAGATCCACTGGTGCTTACTTCTGTGGCCCCCTCCTGTGGTTGTACCACACCCGAGTGGCCGCATGAACCCATTAAACCCGGTGCAACCGCCACCATCAAGGCCACGTATAATGCAGCCAATATGGGCACCTTCACCAAAACCATCACGGTGATGTCGAATGCCAAAGAAGGCAATGTGATCCTGACCATTAAAGGAGAAGTAAAACCAAAATCCTGATCCTCGTTGTTGCTGGTCGCATGACCGGCCTTCTTCCAAAATTCCTGTTGAACAATTTTTAGTTAAATGATAAAAGCCATTCATGCAAGTGAGTGGCTTTTATGATGACCAGGCATGCTGACCGCCGAGGAAGGGGTAGAGTGGCTGGCAGGCAGTAAGGGAGTTCAAAGCACCCTTGATGAAACCATGTCCGGCACCCGGCACACCAATAACTGATGGCTTTAGCCTGCCCTTCTCAGGCGAACCAGTACCACACCATGTTTGGGTACCGTGACTGTAAAATGATCAGAGTATGCACCCAAATCCTGTTGACGCCATAAATCACGGATAATATATTTTCCGCTAAGCCCGATATCACTCCATCGCAGTGTGATGTTTTGCGCACCGGCATCTCCGGTATTGAAGATACCGGCAGCAGTACTGCCATCGGACAATTGTTTCGCCAGGATTCCATTTTCTCCTTCCTGCCATACCAGTCGTGCCTGAATACCCAGGGTATCCTGGTTCAGATCCAGCACCTCATCATTCGTCAACAGGCTCAGGGTAAAATGATCCATCTGGGTCAGGTCACAACCCAGCAGCAGAGGTACGGACAGTAAGCACCAGGCACTCATATGGGTATATTGCTCATCGGGGGTGAGCTGGGTGGGAGCAGGTGTTTTACCCCAACCTACATAACCTAAAACCATCATATCCGGGTCGTTCCAATGGCCAGGCCGTTCATAGGGAGCCCATTTTTCCTGCGTAAATAAGCGGCTTTTCAGGCTTTTCCAGTTATCGCGGATATCGCCTCCGGTGCGCCAGGCATTGGCAATGGTCGACAAATCAGCAATATGCGCAAATGGAATGCTGTTTGATAAACTGTATACAATATCCCGGCCACTATTGCGCAATGCATTGTACATCTCCGCTGTCTCCGGCTTCTCCACCGGATTCCAGTCATATTTCAGGTAGTCAAAACCCCAGTCGGCAAACTGTGCTGCATCCTGCTGCTCAAAATGAAAATCGCCAATCGCATATGGCTTTATCTTCTTGTTGCGCGCAATCTTCTCCCTGGTTGGTTCAAACAACCCCATTGCATTATCCGCAGAACCACCGATATGATGTCCGTATGATTCAATCCATGGGGTTGAATAAATACCGATTTTCAATCCCATGGCATGCACCGAATCACACAAGGCCTGCATATCCGGGAAGGTGGCAGAGTCAGGCAGGATACCCTGGTACTTTCCGCCTCTTTTACCCTGCCAGGCATCATCGATATTCATATACGACCAGCCATGATCTATTAAACCGTATCGTACCATGGCCCTGGCATTGGCCAATACCTTTTCCTGGGTCACTTTAGACCCATAAATATTCCAACTATTCCAACCCATCGGGGGGGTCAGCGCAATTGTTTCCCCTACTTTCAGTACCAGTGTTTTTTGTGCGGATCCGTATTGATTAGTGACCGTGATATGCAATGCATAACGTCCGGGCTGATCAATTTTGCCACTGAGATTATGCGTTGTGGCCTGGAACCTGACACCCCTGGGTAAGCCAGTTACACGAACCCGCATAGGCGAGGCCCCGGTAACCGGAATATGATAAACGACCGGATGCCCGGGTCTGACACCAAAAATCATGGGGCCATTGATACGGGGTTTATGAGCAGGCGGAGGGGTATGAATACTGGCATCAAGACTATCCTGTGCCATCAGTGCCGTGTTGAACAGGAGAATTCCTGCCAATAAAAACCTGCAACTTATATGGTTGATCTGCATCTTTTCAGGAATGAGAAGGATTTGGTAATGATGTTTTTAAATTCACCCGGATAACGGTTGCAGCAGGATCCGGCATGGTTACGGGCAGTTTGATATGCAGTCCATCCGGGCTAAGGGTATAGCTGCATGTTTGATGACCATCCAGCAATACTGCTTTGCTGACGGCTGCGGTTAACCCGGGGACGATTAGCTCTCCGGATGCCGGCCAATTGAAAATACTGAGATAGAGGGTAGTTGTACCATGCTGGTCTTTCCGGGTGCAGCGACCCCAGGCAAGGGGCGGCAAAGGACTCGCTTTGGTACCATAAATAGCTTCGCCATTCACCTGCATCCATTTGCCCAGGGCAGCAAGGATATCAATGCTCTCCTGCGGAAAAGTTCCGTCGGGTTTGGGGCCTACATTCAGCAGATAGTTGCCGCCTTTTGAAGCGATATCACATAAATTATGAATCAAAGTCTCCGGTGATTTAAAATGATGATCCGAAGTCCGGTACCCCCAGGTACCATTCATCGTCATACAGGTTTCCCAATCCTGACCGTCCAATTCAGCAAGATTGGGAATCTTCTGCTCCGGTGTTTTGTAATCCCCCGGGAAATCCGGTCTTTTCAAGCGGTCATTGGTGATGATCTGGGGTTGCAAAGCCAGTAATGACTGTAACTTCTTAGCGGCTTCTTCCGTCATATTGGTGGGAGTATCCCACCAAAGCACCCCCAATTTTCCATAATGTGTCAGTAATTCTTTCACCTGCGGCACAGCCACCCGATCAATGTATTCATTAAAGCTGGCTGTTTCCTGGGCAGGATCCCAGTGACCTTTATGAGTGGCCGTATAGGCATCAATACGGGCAGAATCCGGATTGGGCCAGCCTTCCGCTGCTTTTTTGCGCGATACCGCACCGCCAGGATTATTCCAGTCCTGGGCCTGAGAATAATAAAATCCGAGATGCATACCATATTTCCGGCAAGCTGCTGCCAAAGGCGCCAGCAGATCTTTTCCGTACGCTGTCGCATCCACCACATTCCATTTGCTGGCAGCCGATTTAAACAGGGCGAACCCATCATGGTGCTTGGCGGTGATCACGATATATTTCATGCCTGCCGCTTTTGCCATCCGTACCCAGGCATCAGGGTCATAATTTACCGGGTTAAACTCCCGCGCTTTTGCCTGGTATTCCGCCACCGGAATTTTTGACCGGTTCATGATCCACTCAGCGCCGCCATGCTCAAGTTCATGGCCATGATAAACACCTGCCCACTGGGCATATACCCCCCAGTGAATAAACATGCCGAATCGGGCTTCCCGCCACCATTGCATACGTTGATCTTTACTGATTGCTTGGGCAGAAACTGTCGAGGTAAGAAAAAAGATCCCCAAAAACAGGTAGACAATTCTTTTCATGGCAAGCTTTTTTACTAAAATAATCAAATAGCCGTTCTGCCCTTTGCCTGGAACCTTGTTTCTACGAAATCGTAATAGTGCCATACTGGCACGATTACCTTAAAAAACCCTTAACAACCAGCCTTTTAACAGCATATTAATAAGCGTTTGGCAACGTTTTTGGTCTGACTAGTTTCATAACTGATGAACCAAATCATTTCTTATGCAAGCATTCGTTCAATCCCTGCAAAAACTACTGCAGCAAAAGCTGAATATCACAGCCGGTTCCCTGACACCGCAAAC
>CAZAOR010000087.1:0-2553 GCA_964486805.1 uncultured Sediminibacterium sp.
GTTGTCGACTCTCGCTCGACTGCAATCATTCACTCTGTTGCCCTCGCCTAGCAAGCGAATCTTATTGACCGCGGATGTTACTGCACTAAATCCACTTCCACCCCATATCTCACCCGTTATTCCCTCTCTTCCAGTCCAAATCTCGCTCATCGCTATATCTCTCGTGACTGCTTTATTGGGCTTCCGTTATGCATTCGGTCCTGACTCGCCCTATTCCCAACGCCTCCACAAATGCCGGTGGCAGCCATGCACTCGATATCAGGGCTGCACAGAACCCGGTACACCATATCCTGATCCGCCACCCCCATATCCCGATCCCCTCCCCCCACCACACGACGATCAATCCCGTTGCCCGTGTCGCAGCGAATCTTACTATCAAAGGTTCGCCTGCTATCAATAGGCCCGAATCCATGGTCTCTTCCGATCACCAATCGATTGGACATGCCGATCGTTTTGTTCCCCAGACTGTTCTGGCCGAGCTTGATTTTCTCTCTTTTTTGGACCAAAGGTGGACTATCGGGCAAGGAGGAGGAGAGTAAATATGTCCAGGCGCTCATCGGTACGTAGTAATTTCCTATTTTGGGTTTCCGAAGTTGGCGGTGGTCACACACTGCCTCGTTCGGCGTCATATTTATTAAAACGCTTCGTTGTTGCTGCGCAGTTGCTGATTGTGTCCACGTTTGCAGACCACACTGTTAACTATGCACGGAGTCCGTATTTTCCTACCCTCAACACGATGACGGTTGGCGCCACCGCGTGCTGACCAAAATCACCATCACGACTACAACGTCACCACCGCCGAACCCTGAACCCTCTCATCTTCCGACACCATCAACCCCTTCGATACCCACACCATACATATCCTCACCTCCATCCTGCGCGGGACTTCCGCATCCATATCAGGCGACCGCTGGACATATGCCGCTGAAACAGTTTATTTGCGGAGTCCTGCGACGCTCGCGGACTAGTTGCAGCACTCTGCGGGCGGCGCTATGCTATACCGAGGCCTTCCGGCCCAAACTCTCCGATTTCGTCAAGGCGGGGGAGGTCTGACTTCAGATGAGGAGGCCTACATGTAACAACATTTAGCAAGCCTGAGCAAGTTTGTGTTGCAACATGAGCCAATAGGGCTAAAACATTAGTAGCAACATTTGTCATTTGGCGTTGAGCTATAGACCACCAAGGGGGTAGCCTGGGCAGGCTGGGGGCTGCAGCACGGGCGGGGTGAGCGGCACATTCTGCACATTGGACCACGCGAAAAATCACGTGATCCCCGACGCGCGGTCGGCTCGCTGAAAATCACGTGACCATCGACGCCTTTAGCAGTGCCCTCGATTTCGGGATCAAAATGGACCGACGGTCCAGCCCATTCAGACGCCGCGTGCGGCTCACGTGCGGCACTTCCTATTTTGGTGCTACGGGGCGGCCTTTCAGCCACCCCCACGGAAAAATCCGAACACGTTCGGATTTGGCGCACCCAATACCGCCTGTGTTCGTTGTCGCCACGCTTAATGCTTTCAGAATATGAGTATATATACATATGCGAACGGATTTGTGTATTTAAATTGGCGAATAGCATGGGATCTGACACTCTACCCACACGTCCATTTTAGGCAGTTGCCGTTATTGGCCACCGCTGAGTACCTGTTATTCGACAAAATTTATATTGCAGATAATGCCAACAGTCAATTCGCTTCCGTTATCTTAAAATAGAGTCGATACGTTCTCTCTGTCGGTCGCAAATTGTGCGGCAATATCCGGCAGGCATTGGTGCAGCTGGGGTTCTCCTGGACCGGCTGGCTCGATTTCGGGCACGTTGATGGTATTTGGGCATTTCATAGACTCGAATTTGCATGTCATTTGGCTGCTTCATGCGGCCAATCCCTAGATCTCGGTGCAAAAGTTCTGGGGTACCTACTCAATGCGGTTGCAGCATTACCGCTGAATTTTCAGACTTGTAAATAGCATAATGTGCATCTATTAATGCTATAGATCGTAGATACATATGTCATTTTGCGCCAAACGCTGTTGAGGGATGTTGCCAATTTGGGAATGTGAAGTTGGAATGCTCTTGCTGGACCAGCGGTAAGCGGTCTGCATGCCAAATACACCCGGGAGCGAAAGGAACAAATGATAGAGGCTTGGCGTTAGGAAAGATGCGCGTGTGGAAGGAAATATTCTATGGCGCTGGGCTCGGCGGGTTCAGCGGCGATAGCAACATCCTGGACGGTGGCGACGGACACTTGCGCATGCCGCAATCGTCACCTGGCACGCTCTAATATGGGAGGAGGGCTGTAGTTGGGGCTGCGGGGCTCTGTACTGCCGTGGCTAGGAGTCGGTGATGTGCCGGGCAGAGGCGAGGACTTGGCGAGTGCCTCGGACGATGTACGAGCACCGCAATGGACGTGTGTCACGTTGCATAGTGGGGCAGTAGACAGCAGAGGTCACTGAATACACCCGGAGGTGAAGGGAACAAACGACAGAAGCTTGGCGTGAGGAAAGACGCGCATGTTGAACGAAATATTCTACGGCGCCCGGCTCGGTGGGCTCGGT
>CAZAOR010000088.1:0-6359 GCA_964486805.1 uncultured Sediminibacterium sp.
GAGTAGGTGACTATCTCACTGCCTTATTATCCCGGTTAATTAACAGTGGGCGATCTGTGGATTGGTCCTTATAAAAATTGTGAGAAGGTTTACCCACAGATGTATATAAACCATTAAAAATCAAGGACAGAAAGGATTTACCCCCTGAATAAGTCGTGGATTTTCGGTGGATAATCCCATCTATTCTAACTTTGTCTTCTGGGGATAATTAAGTTATCCCGAAATCCACAGCTATAATAGTAATAGGTGTTTTATATAAATAGTATTATTTATTATTAATACAAACGAAATGCACATTGATCAGGACGCCGTGATGGAGAAGCGTTTTCTTGACCGGGAGATAGACCCCCGGCTGGATCTGTTTGCGGAAATTGAGCGGCTCAAAAAGGAAAAGAATGCCATCGTGTTGGCACATTACTACCAGGAACCAGATATCCAGGACGTAGCAGATTATATCGGTGATAGCCTGGGTCTGGCACAGGCGGCAAAGAAAACAGGTGCGGACCTGATTGTTTTTGCAGGGGTTCATTTCATGGCGGAAACAGCCAAAATCCTCAATCCAGCCAAAAAAGTACTTTTACCCGACCTGAAAGCGGGTTGTTCCCTTGCCGACAGCGCCCCTGCTCCCCTATTCCGGTCTTTCCGGGAGAAACACCCGGACCACCTGGTTATTTCCTATATCAACTGTACGGCCGAAATAAAGGCGCTCAGTGATATCATCTGTACCAGCAGCAATGCGGAAAAGATCCTGGAAAGTATTCCCCCGGAACAACCGATCATCTTTGCTCCAGACCGGAACCTAGGGGCTTATCTGGCCCGGAAAACAGGCCGGGATATGCTGCTTTGGAACGGGGCCTGCATGGTACATGAGATATTCAGCCTGGAAAAAATAAAAAAACTGAAAATCCGTCACCCGGAAGCTAAAATGATCGCGCACCCGGAATGTGAAGAAGCTGTATTAAGGGAGGCTGATTATATTGGCAGTACCACCCAACTTTTGGCATATACGCAAAAAGACACGGCTGGCAGTTATATTGTAGCAACCGAAACGGGAATTCTGCACCAGATGCAGCAGTCAAGCCCCAATAAAACATTTATTCCCGCTCCTCCAGACAATCAGTGCGCTTGTAATGATTGTCCCCATATGAAGCTGAATACTCTTGAAAAACTATACCTCTGTATGGCGTATGAAACACCGGAAATCCGGATGGAAGAATCCTTGCGGGTGGCGGCGCTGAAACCCATGGAGCGGATGTTGGAGATCAGCCGTAAGGCCGGTCTTATCGGGTAGGAAACTGGGGAAATTCGTGCGAACGGAAGCTGTCGGCTTGCAGTCATATATTAGAAAACATTTCCAACGTATTGACGGAACAGTGGAAGAAGGAAAATATATTCCTTATTTTTTGTATCTTTATAGTGTACATCCCCCCAAATCAACAGCATCAAATGCAATCAGAAAATCCATTCGTATCGGTCTGGTGTATTTATCGTGCGCTATAGATATCCTCGTTTCTTTTCTGTGCATGCTGTTTCAATAAACCGAATCCATCCGGTAAACGGATGATCGGTAATTACCAAAACTATAGAACAGTATCTGGAAAAAGAAAAATGAAACCTCAGATCCTTGTAAAACTCCTGGTCATTTTTGTCATCGGTATTGCATTTGCCTGCCTCGTAGCATTTTTTATTTTTCATAACCGCTAATAAATAAAGAAATTACCGGTTTTTGACTACCTTACTGCTATCATGAAAGAGGAAAATAAGTTATCGTTTGTAGAGGTATTTGCCGGTACTGAATTTGAAGCCGGTATCAGGAAGAGCCTGCTGGATGATGCAGGCCTCCACTGTTTTCTGAAAGATGAAGTAATGGGTACGCTGATGCCCTGGTTCACAGCTCCCGGTGGTGCCGGAGCGGTAAAACTAATGGTACCGGAAACCGAAAAACAACAGGCGATGGACTTATTAACAGGAATAGGGGATCCATCTGATTCTTAAACAGTGCAATCATGTTTCGGTTCAGCGCCGTTATCCAAAAGATCGGAATCAACCCCTGTGTTCCGGTGCCTGAAAGGATCACACAAAATATGGTAAGCCACCGGGGATATATCGCAATTCGCGGAACCATCAATAACTTTCCCTTCGTTCAGAATCTTGTTCCTGTAAAAAATGCGCCTTACCGTCTTTATATAAACGGTCCGATGCTAAAAGGAGCAATGAGCAGCACGGGCAGGAAAGCGGTATTTAAAATCGAACAGGATCCGGATCCATCTGCCCGGGAACCCGAAATGCAGCCGGCTTTCCGGAAAAGATTCACCCAGGAAAAACTCCTTACTGAATTTTACGCATGTACACCATCCAGGCAAAAAGAAATATTAAAATACTATGGCAACCTGAAAACAGATAAAAGCAGGGAACAAAACCTGGACAGGCTGGTCGCTATGTTTAAAAAAATACGGGGCTAAAAGACTCAGCCCTTGCAAAAACCAAACGGCGGAACTATCTTAACAGAAATGATGTATCAAGCCATGAGAAAGCAAATCCTGCTGATCCCCTGCCTGCTTTTTGCTGCCCTTGCAACGGCACAGGAAACAGGCCATTTAAATGGTTCCTGGAAGCCCGAACAACAGGAGTTTGGCGGGAAACCATTTCCGGCAACGGTCTTTGAAAAATACAGACTTGTCATTAACGACACGGTATATACCTATGGCGGAGCAGATATTGATCAGGGCGCATTGAAATTCGGAGAAGGGAAAATGGATATCTATGGCCGGAAAGGCGTCAATGCCGGAAAGCATTTTACAGCGATCTATAAATTCGAAGGGGGAAAGCTCTATATCTGTTACAATCTTTCTGGCGGTGATTACCCCCGGGCATTTGAAACAACATCGGCCCCTCTTCTTTTCCTGTCGGTTTATACGAAAGAAGAAAAATAAGCCTCGTATGGCCGACACTAAAAAGAGAAAAAACCTGTTGCAGCAGATGGCTCCTGATTTTTCACAGAAAAATGAGCTATGGCTGCATAGCCAGGATAAACTACGGAAACTGGTAGGTATCCTGGGAATGTTGCTCCCCCTGCTGCTGTTTGTTTTTTTGTGGGTAGATATGGGATATATGCAACCCCTGCCGTCTATCAGTCATTATTATTTTACCCGGGTTTGCGGAATATTTATCCTGGTTGTGGGATTATTGGGGTTTTCACTGGTGGTGTACAAAGGTTGGGAGAAGGAGGATTTTTTTATTTCACTGGCGGCAGGTGTTTCAGCTTTGTTGCTGCTCTTGTTTCCGACGGATAACCTGGGTACCGACTGCAACCAGGATTTCAGCAAAGTATATGTGACCATCCTGCGAACCAGCAAGATACGCCCCGGATTTCATTATGCCTGTGCGGCAATTTTCCTGGGATGCCTGGCGTACATGTCTTTCTTTCTGTTTACAAAGTCGGATTTACCCGCAGGCAAACGACCAGCAAGAAAAGTGACGAGAAACAGGATTTACCGAAGCTGTGCCATTGTCATGGTGTTTGCGATGATGGTCATAATAAGCGGACTGGCAGGAATCATTCCTGAAAACTGGTACACGCAGCATTCGGTAACTTTCTGGATGGAGACCCTGGCCATAGAGGCATTTGGATTTTCCTGGATGGTGAAGGGGCGAAGTTTTTTGAAAGACAGGTAAAAAGAACGGTGCATCTTGGGTAAATAAATATATTTACCCGTTATATATCCGGAGTTGAATAAAAAACCCTCTTTTATCAGTGGCTACCTGAAAGCTGCAGTCTCATTGTTGGTGACCATCTGGCTGCTGCGGGTATTCGCCTATCTTGCCATTGCAGCCAAATCATTTACACCCCGCGCGGGTCTGTATGAAACAATCGGTCTGGTGTATGACCTTATCGCCTGGCTTATCTGGTGTGGCCTGCTCCTGCTACCGTCCTGGATACTGTATAAAGTCAGCACTAGGGCATTCGGGATATTCTTCCACAGCATGAATTGCCTGTTGCTGGTATGTTTGCTGGGCCTGCTCATTACTTTTTCAGAAAGGAACAATCCATTTGACCATGAATTATTTACCCGGAACAGCCGGGATACCATTGATACCATCAAACAAATGCTGGGAGCCGGTATCAAACCCTACCTTCCGTTTTTAATTTATCTCCCGCTTTATGCATGGCTGAACTGGTTGTTCGGCAAACGCGATTTATTTCCGCTCAGATGGCAGAAAATTTCGGTAATCGTATTTCCGCTCTCCGTTTTACTGATGCCGGTTGCCAACCCCCAGGAAGCCTGGTTTAAAACAGCGGGGGGATATCACCTGACGGTGAATGTAATGAGCTACTGGGCACAGGACAGTTATCATTTCCTGTTTGATAAAAAACGATTTCCCCAGGGCCTGGAAGCGGCGATACGCATCTATCAGCAGGAACACCCCTTTCAATTTACCAACCCAATGTATCCCCTCCTGCATCGCAATAACGATCCGGATGTATTGGGCGATTTCTTCAACCTGGGCCAGCAAGCCCCGAATATTGTACTACTGGTGGTTGAGGGCCTGTCACGTGATTTCAGCGGAGAGCATGCGTATGCCACCAGTTTCACTCCCTTCCTGGACTCCCTTTCGCAATACAGCCTGGTATGGAACAATTTCCTCAGTACTGCGCCCGGAACCTTTGCAGCTCACCCGGCGTTGTCCGGCTCCCTGCCCTATGGCAAACGCGGATTCGCCGTTTTGAATATAATGCCAGCACACCTGTCACTCATACAGCTGCTGCGACAAAACGGATATTACACTAGATTCCTGGTAGGATTTAATCCTGATTTTGATAATATGGGCGGCTATATCCGGCAGCAGGGCACAGATTTCATCCTTTCGCATTATCCCTCCCAATACCGGGAAATGGGCATTGGAAAAGAGGGTTGGTCCATGGGATATCCCGATGATGCCCTGTACAGGCGCAGCTTTGAAGTGATGGACTCTGTGCAAAGATTTCCCTATCTCAATATTTACCATACCGGAACCACCCATTTGCCGTATCTGTTTGATCAGAAAAAAATATACGACCGGAAGTTTGACCGGAAACTGGACACCCTGCATGTGAATGCTGACATTCGGAGAACCTTGCAATCAACAAAAGATGTGCTGGTAACTTTCATGTTTTCAGATGACTGCATCCGTAACTTTTTTCAACAATATGCAAGGCGACCGGAGTATCGCAATACTATTTTCATTATTACCGGGGATCATCATATTGGCTCGTTTCCATCCCTGGGAGAGATTGATGATTACCATGTTCCGCTGATCATTTATTCACCCATGCTGAAGCATCCGGATAAATTCCTGGCGGTTAACTCTCATAACAATCTTACCCCGACCCTGCTGGCGATGCTGAAAAAAAAGTATCCCTTGAAAATACCCGACCAGTCAGCCTGGTTGGGCGGATCGATGGATACCTGCCGCGGATTCCGAAACCAACAGTCGATGGCTTTTATGTCCTGGAGCCGCGAGATCACCGACTACCTCTATAAAGGTTTTTTTCTTTCAGGCGACCAGCTTTACCGGCTCAACCCGGACCTTACACAGGACAAGATTCAAAACGATTCCCTGCGGGACCAGATCATCCGACTACGGGAAAGCTTCCGCCAGGTGAACGAATATGTGTGTGACAGCGCCCGCATCTATCCCGCCAAAGAACCCATCCTGCCCGGTAAACCCGAACTGATCCGGGAAGAAACGCTTCCGCCAGGAAGAAAAATCAATACCCGCTTGTCGGATACCAGCCTGCTGCCGTTTGTACAAGTGCCTAAGGGCTTTCGGTATCTTTATGTTACCTTTTCAGCAAGGGTGAGGACAACAGAAAAAGACGAGGAAAAATACCCCACACTCCGTTTCGGACTGATTGATACCAGCAACAGGCAGAAAAATTTCCTGTACTGGAGCAAACGCGACCTGGTTTCGCTCACCAAACAGGATTTTGTGCCCGCTGCCTGGAACCGGATTGTGGCAACAGATCTTTTTACATTGGCCGACTATGCGAAGATTCGGCAGCTTTGCTTTGAACAGGCTCTTTTTGGCGGAGACGCGGGGGTTCATCTGGAGATAGACTCCCTGCAGGTGCGCCTGTATGGAATAAGATGAGAAAAGATAAAAACGGAAAAGCAGAAGGGAGGTTTGATCCTATAAACAACGCCCTTTACGGGCCAACGGCCCAATAAAAGATGCTACGGAAACGAACCATAATACTGGGCTTTTTTTGCGGCTTTTGCTTAATCTGCTTTGGGCAAGGCGGTTACAGGATCCTGGGGCTGTACCATGGTTACAGGGACCCGGCGCATATCAGTTTTGTTGCGGATGTAAAAGCATGG
>CAZAOR010000089.1:0-3604 GCA_964486805.1 uncultured Sediminibacterium sp.
AACTGACTTCTATCGGTGCTCCTGGTCCGAACCTTTACGTTGCCAGTGAGATCGAGGGCAATACCTTCAAGATCGCCGGTGGACAGCCGGGCGCGAAGGTCTCGTGGCAGGTGACTGGCATCCGCCACGATCCGTATGCGAACACCCACCGGATTCAACTCGAGGTCGAGAAGCCTGTAGCAGAGAAGGGTCACTACATGCATCCGGATGCGTATGGCGAGGGGAACAAAACCGCTGTTCCACTGGAATATGAGAAGGTTATGTCCACCGCTTCGTCCAGTGCCACGGGCACAACCAAAGCGGCCGGAAGCTCGGCGAAGTAAATCGATCGATAGATTGTAAAAGCAAAGCCCTGCGGTGTCGTAGCGTAATTCTCGTTACTATCGTCGCAGGGCTTTTTCGAGCAAGAACTGGACTTGCTATGATGAACTGCTCCTAACAGCGCTGCCGCGATGTGACCTACGTTTTGTTTTAGTCCTTACACAGAGTACCCTACGCTCGGACTCGATGAATTGTCAAGGAACAGGACCACACAATGTCCCCCGGATAAAGGCGCCAGTAGCATATCGGCGATGGGGTGAAATTCCAGACGGGGTTAGCGTTCCGGGACTTTTTGCGGAATAGTCTCGCCGTTCCGTGTCTTAGAGGCAGGGATCTGGTATTTGTTGTACTCCATCCTCCAGTATGCCGTCACGTAGTAGTCGAGAAAAGGGCCGATGTACGTAAAAGCGCAAAATATGTTTCACGTTATATACTAAATAATAATATTCCGCAGGCAATTTTGCATAATTGGAAAACTACCGAGAAGAGGGCGCAAGCCACAATGTAAGCCGCATAACGGCGGCCTGCTTGTAGGCCGGGACCAGCAGCACGCCCCAACGCGCAAGCTTCAGCGGAGTGGCCCGCGCGGGGACGCCCCCCTGGAGCTTGTGCGGGTGCAAGGAAATGGCGGGCTACAGCGGGCTGCTCTCACACCGCAACTATTGCGCTTGTGTCATTCCCGCGAACGCGGGAATCCAGGCCCCTCATCTGGTTGCTTCCGCAAGTCAGGCCTCGCATCCAGTCCAACAGTCGAATAGCCTACCGTTGATAGATCGATCCATTCCGGATTCTCTTTTTCGATCAGTTCAACCTTCCAAGCTCGATTCCACTTTTTCAATCGCTTCTCACGCGCAATGGCGTTGCTCGGGTCAGAGAACGTTTCGAAGTACACTAACGAGTCGACATTGTGCTCCTTCGTAAATCCCTCGATCAGTTTTTCGTTGTGTTCGGCAACACGACGCGCAAGGTCATTCGTGACACCGATGTAAAGTGTCCCGTTTCGTTGGCTCGCCATGATATACACGTAATAGCTATTCATGTCTTAGAAGGGCCTGGATTCCCGCGTGCGCGGGAATGACTTCTTGACCGCAGCTCCAGCGGAGCGGCCCGTGCGGCGTGGCGACAATGCAGCTTGTGCGGGCGCAAGGAAAGGGGAAGGTGCTGTTTGCATCATTGCCCTGGTTCTTCAATCTTTGTAACAATCTCAGCTTCAGTAATTGATACGGTTTGCAAAGCACCCCTTTTAGATGCAGTTGGCGCTGGAGCGAAAATGTCGATTATGATTGCGAACATTGATACATTATTGTGAATTATAACGGAAGCTCCCATCTCAAACTTACCCGAATGCACTGCTAAGTCACTCTCACAAGCACGAAAAACCACTAAATACGCAAAATTGACTTGGCGTTCGAGAGCGTATTGATAAACTTGATTAAAGCCTTTGATCAGGTAAGATTTATCACCAGCCTCACGCATAAGCTTCACATCCAGAACAAACTCCTCGCCACGAATATAGTCGCTGACAGCATCCGGCCTTCCAATCGACGTTGAAGGCTCGATATGAAAATCAAGCCCCTGATCGAACAAAAACTCATACAGCATAAGCGCGACAGTCTTTTCGCCTTTACGACTATCCTCCATAAGATTATTATATGCCCTCTCCTTATGAAACCATTCGGTCTTCTTCCGAAAGCGAAGCAATAATGCTAGAATCACTCGCTCGTCATCAAGATGCTCGTCAAGGTAACGGTATAGTGGTTCGACGAGATTGGAATGAAACCAACGAATGGCATGGTCTCGGTGTCCATCTCGACCTAATATTGTTCCAGTTCTCGCTTCCTCAAATGAATCACTCGATTTTGCACAGAACTCCACGTACTTCCAACACCAGCATGCGGATGCGTCTTCATCAAATAGATCCGGTGTTTCAAGTCGGTCGGCTATGTGCTCGTTAAACGCCACTACCGTTTCCGGACGTGCGAGTTCAAGGTTAATAACGAGGCTCTTCAATGCATCTTCTTTCTCAATGAATTGGTACAGGTGCACGAGACGTGTGTGGTAGTCTCTTGAATCTAATGCCCCTGCCGCTCTAACTCTCTCCTGGAGTTTAAGTCGAAGATTCTGAAGAAAGTTGGTTTCTTTCATTGGTAGTGCTATCCAAATCGTGATAAGACTGAAGTAAGCTCTTCTAGTGACTCCTCTAACTCTTGAAGTCCATTACCTTCATTCCTAAGGTGCAAAGAACTATGGCATCCTCTACATATTATGGTCCTCTCCTCATGTAGTTCACGAAGGGAGATCATAACGTAATAACTGCATAAAGGACACTGTATTTCGGTTTGTTGCCAAAAGAAGTCCTGGAATGTGTTATCGCTCATAACATCCCCCCCTGTTCACCCCCCATATCCACCGCAGCAGGGGCCTTAAACGTTTCCCTGCCGAGGGTGCGGTCGGGGAAGCGTGGGCGTTGGGTGTCTGTTAGCTCCATAGGAGCGCAACGGGCGCACCATTGGTGCGCCGTGTAGCCGCCGGTTTTAACCGGCGGTGTGAATCGTCCCCACACATTCAAGCTCCGTAGGAGCGTCATATTACGCGGTCGCCATAAATTCGAACAGGTAACGTTCGTCGAACGGAATACCAAACATAGTGGAAAAATATTACGCTCCTATTGAGCTATATCTTAATAACAAAACGCATTACCCCGGTTAAAACCGGGGGCTACACATATAACGCTCCCTTCGACAAGCTCAGGGCAGGTTCTACGGAGCTAACTTCTAAAACATCCTCCCCAGCTCACGTCCCATATCCTCCGCCGCAGCCGCTTTGAACGTGCCGCGGCCGAGAGTGCGGTCGGGGAAGCAGAGGCGTTCGGTGCCGGACATGAGGTCTTCGATCGTGAGGACCTACAACTTCGGGTATTCGGTGCCCAATACTTCGGGATTGTAAAAGCCGAGACCGATCGCTTCTTTCTTCATCGGCTGTGTGGCCTCGGCCAGCGTGACGAAGAGGCCCATCGCAGCTTTTTCGCGCTTCGCACGTTACGAATTCTTCACACTTCTCAATGAAACTCGACGTTCATTCATTACGATAAGAGATGTGATTCTTTTTCCCGATAACTTCTTTTCCACTACTCCTATGATGTCTTTCCGCGCTGGGTTCTATCTCATCTCGCTATCCCTCCTCGCAAGCTGTGCCACGACCCGCATTCCGGGCGAGAATGCTCGTGTGAGCGTGACTTCCGGTTTTACCTCGTCTTCGGTTCATTCCATCGGCGTACTGCCTC
>CAZAOR010000090.1:0-2764 GCA_964486805.1 uncultured Sediminibacterium sp.
CGCCTTGAATCCGGATTAGCTATGCGTTGCCTATTTTCATCAATAACACGACCGGCGATTTTTGCTCTGGCTGCGTCACTGTTTCTAATAGCCAGCTATAGAGCGAAAGCATTTACCGATGCAGACGCTACAACCGCATTCGATGCGTATAATTCCGCGTTTTACTATGTCTTTTCTACCGGCAAGGCACATTACCTTATTGACGAAACCAATCAGTCTGGCGGAGCGACATATTTCTGGGGAGAAGCAGAGGAAATCGAAGGAGCAATTGATGCTTATGAGCGAACACAAAATCCAGCCTATCAGACAATGGTCACGCGTTTGATTAGTGGGTTCAGCAACGACAACGGAACCAACTGGTCGTGGAACGCTTACAATGACGACATCATGTGGGCTTGCATCGCATATTTGCGTGGCTATCAAATCACCGGCATCACCCAGTTCCGCTCCATTGCCAAAACAAATTTTGATTTGGTTTATGCGCGCGGATGGGATTCGCTATTTGGCGGCGGGTTATATTGGAGCACGGACAAGGCGCAAAAAAACGCCTGTATCAACGGCCCGGCGGCCATTGTAGCTTCTCTCCTTTACCAAACCCTGAACGACACCAATTACCTGACCAAAGCTCAAAACATTTACAATTGGGAAAAATCGGAATTGTATAATCCAATCACCGGAGCCATTTACGACAACATCGCCACGAATGGTGTTATCACCACATGGAGCAGCACTTACAATCAGGGCACATTTGTCGGCGCGGCTGATTTTCTCGGCGATGTGACCAACGCGATGCTGGCTTCGACTTACACGATGAATAATTTAGGCAACCCAAATGCCAGCGGATATAACATCCTGATTGAATACGGCCCGGACAATAATAACTCCGGCTTCAATGGCATCGGCATCCGCTGGATTGCAAAATTCATGAAAGACTGGAACTATCAATACCTTTATCTGCCGTGGTTGCAGGCCAATGCGGATGCTGCATGGAACTTACGACGCACATCGGACAATCTATCGTGGTGCCAATGGTTGCATCAAACGCCATCGGCGAGCAACTTATTGTCGTGGGACTGCATCAGTTCGATGGTTGCACTGCAAGTAGTTCCAGCCAGTTCTAATGCGGCTGCTCCTGTCTTCACGCATCAGCCAACTAATCAATTCAGCGCGTTGGGCAACACAGTTACTTTCAATGTGTCTGCCACCAACGGTCAGCCCATCACTTACCAATGGTATCACGAAAATAATCCCCTTCCCGGCGCGACCAACACCAATCTGGTGTTGACCAGCATCAATCCTGCCGATGCCGGCAGTTACTGGGTCGTCGCCTCCAATGCCGCCGCCAGCGCCTACAGCCAAGTCGCTAAACTTTTCCTTGTCGGCAATACCAATGGCATCCTGGCACAAGATTCAGCCGCCAATTACAACTCCACCATCGGCTTCACCGGCAATCAAGGGTTCGGTTTTGGCCCGTGGATTTTGAGCACTATCGGCGGCGGCAGTTACATTAGCGGCGATACACCGCCATTGTTCGGGATTTGGAATAGCGCGTCCAATTCACAATCCACGGCTTCGCGCAGCTTCAATTTGCCCCTGCCCATCGGCGGCTCGTTTTGGGTGCAGCTTGAGATGACCACTCTGGATACTGCAGCCAACCAGAATGGATTTAATCTTCTGGATACCGATGGCAATACGTTGTTCAGCTATTGGCATCAAGGCGGCGATGGTGCAAACGGACATTACACCGATGCCAACGGCAGCGGCACGGCGATTGGATTCGCGTATGACTACGGCCAGTTGGACAGCTTCAAATTCACCTTGAACAACGCCACCAATTACACGTTCACGGATTTGACCACGGCTAAAAGTTTCAGCGGCAGACTTTCCGGCGCAGCCATCAGCGGAGTCACCTTTTTCAGAATCAACGGCGCTAACGCGCCCAGCAATGGGCAAGACTTCAAATTCAGCAATCTGGCCGTCACAGTGGTTCCAGTAGCTCCAAGTCCGTCGCCGATTACTGTAAGAAGAACGCCTCAAGGATGGAGTTTCAGTTTCCCGGCGGCTCCGGGATACAATTATCGGTTGCAACGCGCCGCCAACTTAACCGGCCCATGGATGGACATCGGCACCTTGACCGGCCCGGAAACAGGCTCCGCCACTTTCATTGATACCAATCCCCCATCATCCCAATCCTTCTACAGAACGGTTGCGCCGTGAATGAACGCCAATTACCTGCCTTTCATTTCTATTAGGACGATGAAAAGCATTACAATGACAAATGAATCAATGTCATAGGCAGAAGTTTGAATTTGAGATAATCCATTGCGTATCCGCTTCGTCATGGGTCTACAGACTCTCTTGCTGTCCAGTCGCGGCCTTCACAATAAAAGACGCGCCCGCGCCTAAACAATGTGAATCGGTTTTTCATTCGTGGTCTTTTATGTTGCGGACACGAACTAAAAACCGTTAATAGGTTGTCAGGGAATTGGCCTCAGATTTTCACCGAATTTTAGCGGCATTGGCCGCGCCCGGCCGATTTTACTGACAGTTGAACGGTTTTCCCTCTTTTTGAACCGGAAATCTCGGTATTGACTCATTTTCATTTCAATCAATCAAAGCGGCGATTTCTTCCAATGTCCAAACATGGTCACTGATACCCGCTTCCATTGCAGGTGTCACGCGCAATGATTGATGGATTCGGGCGAAATTGTAATACATATAATGCAGCGCAATCGCCGCCTCGTGATTCTCGACTTTCTTGGAA
>CAZAOR010000091.1:0-3591 GCA_964486805.1 uncultured Sediminibacterium sp.
TGACACTGCGCATTCTTTCTCTTTAGATACCCTGATAGCTTTGTTCTGCGAAATCAAGGATAACAAAACACACAAAGCAGGCAATTTCGACTATCACGTATTCCAAATCAGAAGTTTATGAAAAAACCAGTTTCCCATTTAAGAAGTATCATAGGTGTTGGTTTACTGGCACTATCGGCAGTGCTGCTGGTACAATGTAAAAAAGAGGGGGCTAATGCTTCTGCGGTATCCAGGGCATTGGTCAATACACCTGATTCAGCCATATTTTCTCCCTTTTATGATACAACAGTGGTTCCTTATGCGGATGTCACTCCGGGTGTAAATGATATCATTATCACAAAAAGTGTCCATAGTATTATCCAGAACAATTGCGTATCGTCTTCCTGCCATGGTGGTACAGGCGTAAAGCCTTACCTGAACACTTATGAAAGCGTAAAAGCTATGGTTGTTCCGGGTAATCCGGATGCCAGCCAGTTATATCAACTGATCACTACCAGTAATCTGAACAAGGCAATGCCTCCGATAAATTATGGGGTTGACCTGACAATTACGGAAAAATCAATTATTTATAACTGGATCAAAAACGGCGCCAAGGATAAGCCCGGAATTGAAGATTACCGGCCGGCAGCCGTAGCTATCATTACATCCGGCTGTTCTTCTGCCAACTGTCATAATGAAGCCACTGCCGCGGGTGGCTGGGCCAGGAAAGGCTTGTTGTCCATCAGTGCTGGTGATACCACCACCTTTACTTACATCAATCCCAGTACCGGCGTTCCGACCCTGTATGCACAGTTGAAAGAGCCTAAACTGTCGAGTGTGTGGGGTGCTTATAAAGACAGTGTCCGTAAATTCTATAGCGATACCCTGGCTAATGCTGCTTTCCGGCCATACAAAACCGTTTCTACGCCAGTATCTGCCAGCAGTACCCGCGGACCTCTGAATACCTACGATGATCTGTTGCTGGATATTTTTTATCCGAAAGCAATTCGTGCCAATTCAAGTGTGGTTTATACCAGCGGAGGTAAAAATTATTATGTAAAAGGCGATAATTACAACAGCACCAGTTCCGTGATGTCGCGGGTTGACTCGACCCTGCTGCTGGCGAATCCCCGCACCAAAGTCTTTGCCACATCGCCCCAGGGTGATATGGCATTCAGCGACGGCGGCTTGCAGCCTTTTGAAATAGCGATCATCAAAGGATGGTATTTCAATGATCCCAATATCCCGGATGCCTGGAAGTTCGGGCTTGACGGAACCGGCATTTTTAAATACCGTAATTCAGGAACCATCATTCATAAATAAACGAACCAGGTAAATCATATTTTTATGAAGCAAAGATTTGTAAGTTGGCTTGTTACCGGCACTATCCTTCTACTGGCAGCCTGTTACAACAACAAAAAAGATATTTCCACCCCGACAGCCAACTCCCTGGCATCGATTTCATTCCGGGATGATATTGTACCCATCCTGACATCTGGTGCCTGTGGGTGTCATAATAACGGTTCTACCCGTGCTATTCAGTTCTCTTATAATGACACTGTTTATTACAGCACGATTCTGGCCCGTTCGGGTGTTTACGCCAGCATGGCAAACGGCGGGGATCACCCTGGTGAAGGCGGAATATTCTTCACCCCTTCACAGGCAGCACTGATCAAAGCCTGGATAGCACAGGGAGGTAAGGATAACTATGTACCCCCGGCTGTGACCGGACCGGTGACTTATACCGTAAACATTGTACCGATCTATAAATCGGTCTGTAAAGGCGGTTCCTGTCATGGAGGCCTGGGTCCCACACTGGATTATGCCAAAATGGTATCAGATAAGGATGCCCTGAGTAAAATGATGGCCAGTTCCGGCAGCAATGGTCACAAAGGAGGCACCATCAGTCTCGACGGAACCACAACCGCTACGTTCCTTGCCTGGATAGCCCAGGGCATGCCGCAATAAAACCATAAACAAAACACAAGTCTCAACCTTAAAAACAAGTAACATGAAAAAGTTTCTCGCCATCTTAATGATCCTGTTTACATCTTATACCACCATACAGGCGCAGACCTATAAAACCCGGGATGGTATTATATTCTTCAACCCCAATAAGGACCAGACCAAGAAAGATTATGCAGCTGACAGTAAGGAAGCTACTGCCGTACTAAAAGCAGAAACCGGCGAAGTAGCGCTGTTGGTACCTATGAAGACTTTCCACTTCAATAATGCCTTGCTGGAAGAACACTTCAATGAAAATTACCTGCATACGGATAAATATCCGAACGCTACTTACAAAGGAAAACTGATTGGATTTACAAAAGATATGCTGACCAAAGACGGAATCTATAAAATCAGTTCAGAAGGCCAGGTGACATTGCATGGTGTTACCAAGAATTTTTCCGCTCCGGTAACCCTTGAAGTAAAGGGCAAAACAGCCACTTTTCATTGTGTGTTCAAAATAAAAGCTGAAGACTACAATATTGATATTCCCGGATTGGTTAAACCCAAACTGGCAGATGAGACACCGTTGGATGCCAATATCGTATTCCCATTAAACTAATTCTTCAATCCGTAGTGTATGAAAAAGTTATTGCTTTTCTCCCTGCTCGCAGTTTTCGTGGCGCGGGTTACCGCACAGGATGATCTGCTTAGCGGGCTGATCAACGAGGATTCTGCCAAAGTAAAACAGGATTTTACAACCGCCACTTTCAAATCAACCCGCATCATTAACATGCAGAGTGTGGAAGTGACAGGAAAGGGGAACCTGGAATTTATGGTGAGTCACCGCTTTCCCAATATCTGGAACGAGGGAAAGGGTTGGCAGAATGTATCCCAATTCTTCGGGTTTAACTCCGGTGTTGCAACCACTTATCTTTCATTTGATTATTCTGTCAAAGACTGGATGAACTTTGGCGTTGCGCTGACCGGTAATTCCAAATATGAAACCTGGGGCAAATTCCGCCTGCTCCGGCAACAGTCCGGCAAGCGGAATATTCCTGTGACCATTGTTTATTTCGCCCTGGCATCTATTGATGCTACTGCCGGCGACAGCCCGGACAATTTCACCTGGAACCGGTTTAATTTCCTGCATCAATTGCTGATTGCTAGGAAATTCAGTGAAAATTTTTCCCTGCAACTCATCCCTTCCTATATCCATTACAATTATGTTCCGTATGGTATCAATAATACCAATAACATATTCTCAATAGGCATGGGCGGCAGGTATAAACTCACCCATAAAACCGCCATCACCTTTGAATACGCCCATCAGTTAAATGGTTATAAAAATCTCTTGGATGAAAGTGCTTCTGCCGTCAACTATAAGCCGGATCTGATTTCTATCGGGTATGACTGGGATACCGGAGGCCACATCTTCCAATTCTTTATCACAAGTACTACCAGTTCCACCAATATTGCCCAGTTGAGCAGTAATACCAATGATTTTGCAAAAGGTAATTTTTCACTGGGATTTACCCTCAATCGCAGTTATGGCATAAAGCGTATTGTGAAGGTTCAATAGTTACCAACCGAATATATCGTGCTGCAATGCAGGTGCCCATGCTACGGGCACCTTTTATGTTTTCAGGCCGGGTTAAGCCAGGATAC
>CAZAOR010000092.1:0-7752 GCA_964486805.1 uncultured Sediminibacterium sp.
TGGGCATATTTGTATATGTAGGTGCGGAAGTGACGATCGATAATAATTTCGGCGCCCTGCTTAAAACTCCTGGCTACCTGACGAATATGGGCCTGGATGAAAGCCAAATATCCAAGTATGTATCCCTTTATTGGGGCAGCCTCATGATTGGCCGCTGGACAGGCGCGATTAGCGTTTTCAACCTTTCGGCAGGTATGCGGAAAGTTATGACGGTGATTGTTCCGTTTGTGGCGTTTGGTGTGGTACTGGGTGTGAGCCGGATTTATGGCAATGATATCCATGACCTGTTGGCCTATGCAATTTGCATCGCACTGGCCATTCTGGCTTTCTTTTTCGGACAGGAAAAACCTGTCAAAACCCTCCTCACGGTTGCACTTTTGGCAACGGCATTCATGCTTACCGGTGTGCTCAGCAATGGCATTGTTTCTGTGTATGCCTTCATGGCTGGCGGTTTATGCTGTTCAGTAATGTGGCCTTGTATTTTTTCATTAGGCGTAGCCGGATTGGGCAAATATACCAGCCAGGGATCTGCCTTCCTGATCATGATGATATTGGGTGGCGCAGTGATTCCGCCCTTGCAGGGAGCTATTGGTGATATGACCAGTATGCACCAGTCTTACTTGCTGGCAGCAGCCTGCTTTGCCTTCCTGGCAATACTTGCATTAAAACTGAAACGTGTATTAAGTGCCCAGGGATTGGATTTTGATGCACAAGTAAGCGGAGGGCATTAACTTTACACCCCTATAACCATCTCCCATGAAATCTGACCAATCTAACAACACGGAGAAAACAGCCAGGACGAGCAGTGTTTCAGAACCTCTTGCAATAGGTATAGATATTGGAGGAACCGGTACAAAATTCGGTATTGTAGACCGATTGGGAAACCTGCTTTTCTCCAGCGAGATGCCGACACGGACGCATAATGAGGTGGAAAAATTCATCGAAGATTTACACGCCAACCTGATGCCGTTGATTGAAAAAGCTGGTGGTATCGGCCGGATGAAAGGGATCGGTATGGGTGCGCCCAATGGCAATTATTACACCGGTACCGTGGAATATGCACCGAACCTGCCCTGGAAAGGGATCTTGCCACTTTCCAAGATGATGGAAGATACTTTTAAGCTGCCCGTGGTGCTTACCAATGATGCCAATGCGGCTGCATTGGGCGAAATGATGTACGGTGCGGCAAAAGGCATGCGTGATTTCATTATGATCACCCTGGGAACCGGTGTTGGCAGCGGCATTGTTGCCAACGGCAAACTGATATACGGACATGATGGCTTTGCCGGTGAATTGGGCCATACCATCATCATTCCGGATGGCCGCCTGCATGCCGGCACCGGAAAAAAAGGATCCCTGGAAAGTTATGCATCCGCTACCGGTGTAACCCTTACCACCATTGAAATGCTTGCCCATAGCAAAGCACCCAGCCTGCTCAGGAAAATCCCTAAGAACGAACTGGATTCCAAAAAGGTGTATGAAGCGGCAATGGCGGGTGATGCTTTGGCCAAAGAGATATTTGAATATACCGGGAAGATTTTAGGGATGGCACTCGCTAATTTTGTGATGTTTTCCAGCCCGGAAGCCATCGTGCTTTTCGGCGGACTGACCAAGGCCGGCGAACTGATCCTGAAACCCACCCGAGAGCATATGGAAGACAACCTGATCCAGGTATTCCGTAATAAGGTGAAAATCCTGGTGAGCCATCTCAAAGAATCAGATGCGGCTATCCTGGGTGCAAGTGCCCTGGTTTGGGAAATTAAATAAGCCGTTACTAAAACCATTCAGTAGCCCGCTGCGCAAGGATCCCCTGTTCAGGCCAATGTTGTGACAGTCTTGTTTTTTTCTGCGGCCCAGGCAGCCTTGCCATAGCCTGGCAATACATGTTTTTCGCTGTGATAGGAGGATCGAACCAACGGACCGCTCTCCACATAATCAAAGCCCAATCCATAGCCAATCTCCCGCAGTTCTGAAAACTCATCCGGATGCACAAAGCGCTGCACTGGTAAATGTTTTTTGGTAGGCTGCAGATATTGCCCCAATGTGAGCACATCGGTACCCGCATCGACCAGGTGCCGCATGGTAGCGATTACTTCTTCCTTCGTTTCACCCAATCCCAGCATAATGCCCGTTTTGGTGCGCATTCCCCCTTTTTTCAGGAAAGCCAGCACCTGCAGGCTGCGATGGTATTTTGCCTGAATCCGCACCCGCCGGGTCATCCGCTCAACCGTCTCCATATTATGACTCACTACTTCCGGGGCTGCCTGAATGATACGGGATATCTGATCTTCCTTGCCCTGGAAATCCGGGATCAATGTCTCGAGTGTGGTATTCGGGTTGAGTCCTTTAACGGCTTCAATGGTATTGTACCAGATAATGGATCCCCCGTCTTTCAACTCGTCGCGGTCAACACTGGTGATCACGGCATGCTGCACTTTCATCAGGTGGATGGCTTCGGCCACACGGCGCGGCTCCTCCCAATCTACCGGGGCAGGTCTGCCCGTGGCAACAGCGCAGAACCCGCAACTGCGGGTGCATACATTACCCAGGATCATAAAAGTTGCAGTACCAGCTCCCCAGCACTCGCCCATATTCGGACAATTTCCGCTTTCACAGATGGTATGCAGTTGGTGAGTATCGACCAGGCTCCGCACATGTTTATAGCTTTCGCCAATCGGCAGCTTAACACGCAACCAGTTTGGCTTTTTGAGGGCGGTCACTCCGGATTCCGCCGGATTTAAAACAGGTAATTCCTGCATGTTGGATGCAGTATACGGTTCTTAGGCATTTGGATCAGTCGTCTGCCGTATACGGGGCAAAATTAGGTCACTTTCTTTTACCAAAGGTCACTGCGATATATGCATTCAAAAAGAACTGGCGTTCTTTGTTCAGCAGAACAATGGGCATTTTCTGGCTGTAGAATTCTGCATTCACCCCCACTTCCAGGGCGGAGAGTACTTCATTATAGCGGCCATAATCAAAGCGGAGCGCGGCCCTGGCATGCAGCCCCGGCACTATCTTGAGTTCATTGAAGCCTTTGAAAAAACTACCCCTGCCTACAATAATCGTCGGATCCAGGAACAAACTGTCATTATTGTTATAGCGGATATCCTTTCTGTCACCGGTTGAAGGGTCCTGGATCTGTATATAATAAGGTTTCAGTAATCCAGCAGTAATACCTCCGCCGTAAATGGCTGATACGGCTACGCCGTTTTTATTGCCCTTGCCGCCAATCAGCCGCTGATCCCCAATACCTGCTTTCAGGTAATAAAAATTATTTTGTTTACCATAGATATAGCTGGATATGATCAGGAAACCCTGCGAAGCACTGAGTGTTGGCACTTTTTCTTCTTTGCGGTCTTTTCTTTCACCGAATTCCAGCCACCAGAGGGGAGTACTGTTGATGGTTTTATATTTACCGTGTTCATAGAACATGCCCCATCCGTCGGTATTGAACTTAAACCCGAATGCCCCTTGCTTCTGATAGATCAGCGCGCCTTCTTCCTCCTGCTTGATCAACTGGTTAATCCTTTCCCGGCGTTCTTCCTTTTTTCTTTGCCTATCTTCTGCAGCAGAAGAACCTGTTTTGGTATTCTGCTGCGCCATCAGCCCGAGGGGGCAGGCCAACACGGCTATTAAAAATAATCGCTTCAATGCCATTTGATTTGATACCTGTAAATTTATACTAAATTGATGCAATGACTTCACAAATTATTTATAAAGGCTCCCTCAGAACCGTAGCCAAACATGTACAAAGCGGAACCGAAATCGAAACGGATGCACCTACCGATAACCAGGGAAAAGGGGAACGTTTTTCACCCACCGACCTGGTCGCTACTGCCCTGGGCACTTGTATGATCACCACGATGGGCATCAAGGCCAACACCATGAACATCCCATTGGATGGCACCCGTTTGGAAGTGACTAAAGTGATGGCCAGCGAGCCCCGCCGTATCAGCCAGATCATCGTGCACCTCTATTTCCCGGCAGGCTTATCCATTAGCGACCACGACAAAGATATCCTGGAACGCACCGCCCGTACCTGTCCGGTGGAAAGATCCCTTCACCCCGACATGAAACTCGATATGCAGTTTCACTGGTGATTAGACGCTCATCCGCAGTATTTTGTTGCCTGTTGCACATACCAGGCAGCGCCTTTGCTGGCAATAATAATTTGTTAATTCCAGCAGGGCCTGCGAATCGGTTGCTTTCTCCGAAACCACCCCCTGCTGCTGCCAGTAGCGGGTGATGCGGTTTCTTTCAGCGGGCAGTTCTGATAGCCACCGGATCGCTTTTTCTTTTCGGGTATTTTCACGCATGTATTTCCCATAGCTGTATAAAAGAGGGATCACCATATTCAGGACGATGGAGGCGGCCATGTCCGTTCCCAGTATACGTGCCTGACCCGGCACCTTTTCGTCCGGCCGGTAATGTGTTTCCCAATAAGTGCCGGCTTTTACCCGAAAGCAGTGCAGCAGGGTCTGCACCCTTTCCTCCTCCAGTATCCTTGCAAAAAAATACGGTTGTTCCGCCACCCAGGTTGCCAGTTGTGCCAGGCGCAGGGTTGGAAATGAGGCGGGCCGCATCCGCAGGAAAGCCGGTGCCTGCTGAATCAGGGGGAGTTGGTATTTCTTGCGGTAAAACCGGAAAGTTTCCTGTAACTCCCGGATATAAGTATCCCGGTACCTGCCCTGCAAGAGATTTGCCTGGCCCAGCAATAAGGCTTCCAACTGCCGGCGGTCATGCCGGTGCTTGGTCAGTATCCGGAACGGCAATGTTATGGCCACCTGTTCAAACAGGCTTGTATTGACGGTTTGTCCGAAACTGGTTACCAACAGTCGCCAGCATAATTCTTCCCAGTGACAGCCGGTTTCTTCCAGTTTTTGAAGAATGGCCCCTGCCCTTCTTTCAAGCCTTTCAACCGCCAGACGATCTTTCCAGGCCAGCCAGCCCAGTTTGTCCATCGCAGGCAGAAAACGATGACAGGGTACCCGGTGTATGTTTTCCGTCATCTGCCGATACCGCAGGAGCAAAGTACGGGGCACCCTTGATCGCAGTTCCAAGGTGGGGAAAGGATGACCCAATGCATCCGGCAATACCTGGTCTTCTTCCCAAACCACATGGAGAATCATTCGCTGATACCGGCTATCTGCTGCATGCCCGTGTTTGAGAAAATCAGAACTGCAAATATGCACTTCGATATTGCCAGCCCAGCAGGTCCGGTCAAGCCGTATCATTGCTTCCGTAAAATCAGGCCCCTGGTTCCTGTTGTGCAATCCCGGATGCATGATTTCCAGGGATTGCCCCGCTGTAGTAGTTAGCCCGGATAATTGAAATAGCTGGAATTTCCAGATATACTGCAATAACGCTTCGTTCATAGACGCTTGAAATAGAACGAAAAATTAAAGCGTTACCCAGCTAAAAACATACGTGTTTTTACGGGTGATTAATGCTTTGCAAAGCCTGTACAACCCTGCTTACCGGCAGGCCCATCACATTATAGAAATCTCCGCGGATGGAATGGATGCCCACAACGCCAATCCATTCCTGGATCGCATAAGCACCCGCCTTATCATAAGGCTGGTACTGGTCAACATACCAACTGATCTGTTCATCGGTCAGTGGATGAAACCTGACAGCAGTCGTTTCTGCGAAAGTTATTTCCGTTTCTCCGTGCAGAAGCACGACACCGGTGCATACCCGGTGTTCACGGCCCGACAATTGCTGCAGTGTATGGATGGCTTCTGATCTGTCGGCAGGTTTTCCAATGATGTGTTCATCCAGCACCACCATGGTATCAGCTGCAAGAATGACCGGTGGCGGATTTACCGGCAATACCGCTGTTGCACGTACTGCCAGCGCTTTGTTACGCGCGATATAGATGGCTGCATCAGCCGGGGCCAATCCGGGCGGAAAAACTTCATCGGTTGGCTTAACGATGATCTGAAAAGGGATCTCTGCCCATTCCAGCAACATTTTTCGCCGGGGCGACTGTGATGCAAGTATGATTGGTGGCATAAATTATTGTACCAGATATATCCTGAAAAAAAACATAGAGACAATACCGGTCAGCATTACCAGTTTTACCAGCCTGCTGAGCCGGTGAAAGTCCTCTGGTGTCTGTGCAGGGTATAAATTCCGCAGGATCCAAATAAGCGGCGCGATGATCAGGGCAAGGCAATACAGGGCACTGTGCCACCAGCCGAACGGCAGTACATAAAACTGCAGAATGGTCAACACGCCTACCAGCACAATGATCCATACGGATACAAACACTTTACTGGCATTGAGCCCCCAAACAATGGGCATCGTGGTACAACCATATTTTCTGTCGCCATCGCGGTCTTCCATATCCTTGATCACTTCCCGAACCAGGGAAATAATAAAAGCGAAGGATGCATATAAGATCGTCAGCCGGAATAACCGGACTTCTTTTCTGTCTACCTCCAACAACTGGGGCAAATGCAAGGGATGTTTTGCAAAGAAAAGGATCAGGATCACCCAGGCAGTCATCAGTGAAATGAGGACATTACCGATGAGTAATTGTTTTTTAAAATTGGTGGAATAGAGCCATAGCAACATGATACTGGCCATGTTGGCCAATACCAGGTGCCAGTAAGCACCCATCGGCAATGCGATAACGGTAAAAAACAAACCGAGCAGGCTGAGGAACAGGTGCCAGAAAATAACCCATCGCCGGTTGATGAGTACATTCACCACCACTTTATCCGGTTTGTTTACCTGGTCAATATTCAGATCGAAATAATCATTGATGATATATCCTGCAGCCGCGATAAATACGGAGGCCAGCACGATGAAAACAAACTGCCGGGTGGCATCGCCAGTCAAAGCGGTATCCGGATAGAGGGGATAATAGATACAATACTCATACAAAAATTGTGTGAGTGCAATGAACACCAGGTTCGGCCACCTGACCAATCTGAAAAAAGCAGCGAGAAGTTTCATATATGTTGCGGCTTATCTGGACCGGATATGTCCATCATCCTGCCAGTGACCGCGCAGTTTCAATACTTTTTCTATAACATCCCGCACACAGCCTGCTCCGCCCTGACAGGGTGAGATATAACGGGCGATCTCACGAATCTCGGTAGCTGCATCTGCCGGGCAGCAGGGCAGTCCCGAAAGCTGCATGGCAGCAAGATCAGGTATATCGTCTCCCATGTATAAAACGGCTGCCGGATCCAGGCCAGTATCCGACAGGATCTTTTGCAGAAGGGCTTTTTTATCGGATATCTGCATCCAGACTTCGGTTACGCCGAGCTTATGCAGTCTTTCCGCTACTTCCGGGGAATCGCCGCCGGAGATCACCACCACCCGGTATCCCTGCTTAATGGCCAACTGCATGGCATAACCGTCTCGGATATGCATCCGGCGCACCATCACACCCGATGGCAATACCAGCAGGGTGCCATCGGTCAGCACGCCGTCAACATCTAACACAAAGCAGGTGATATGTGTAAAAGCTTCCAACATGCCGGAATATTTTATGCCGGCACATGTACTTGAGTGTCTTGGCTCCAAAATCACGATGACGTTGGAAACTGGCTCAACGCGCTTGCGAGAGTGGGATGAGGATGCACTGAGGCGCTCAGACGTTCAGGGTAGGCTTGAAGGCGCTGTTGCAAGTTTGAAACGCGGTCGAATAGACATGATCGTTTTCGACGGAAGTTCTTCCGACAAAGGACAAGAAAACTTTCTCGCTCTTGTTGAATTCAAAAGATGGAAGCCGGA
>CAZAOR010000093.1:0-4719 GCA_964486805.1 uncultured Sediminibacterium sp.
CTGTAATGGCTGGTTTTAAAGTAGTAGTCGTAAAATGCGATGAGGCGGGCAATATTGATGTGCAGGATCTGCAACAAAAAGCAGCCCAATACCAGGATACATTAGGCGCATTGATGGTTACTTATCCTTCTACACACGGGGTATTTGAAGAAACCATCCGGGAAATATGTGACACTGTACACAGATTCGGGGGGCTGGTCTATATGGATGGTGCGAATATGAATGCCCAGGTTGGGATTACGAGTCCCGGAGCCATCGGCGCGGATGTGTGCCATCTGAATCTGCATAAGACCTTCGCCATTCCTCATGGTGGCGGTGGACCTGGTATGGGGCCAATCTGCGTGAATGATAAACTGGCACCCTATCTTCCCGGCAATCCGCTTATAGCCAATCCTGCAAATGCAGCCGGTGCTGTAAGTGCCGCACCCTATGGTTCTGCCAGTATCCTGCTGATCAGCTATGGCTATATCAAGATGTTAGGAGCTACAGGCGTGAGAAAGGCGACAGCATATGCTATTCTGAATGCGAATTATATGAAAGCCAGGCTGGAAAAATATTATCAGATCCTGTACACCGGTTCCCAGGGCAGTTGTGCCCATGAGTTCATTGTAGATCTGCGTCCATTCAAACAGTCGGCAGGTATAGAAGCGGAAGATGTAGCGAAGCGCCTGATCGATTATGGCTTTCATGCGCCCACGCTTAGCTTCCCGGTACCTGGTACGATCATGATTGAGCCTACTGAGAGTGAGGATAAGGCCGAACTGGATCGATTCTGCGATGCCATGATTTCGATCTATGAAGAAATCAAGGCCGTGGAAGAGGGGAAATCAGACCGGAAAGATAATCCGCTTAAAAATGCCCCCCATACCCAGGAAGTGGTTTGTGCAGATGAGTGGAACCACTCCTATTCCCGCGAAACCGCTGCATTTCCTTTGTACTATGTGCGACAGAATAAATTCTGGCCCTTTGTATCCAGGGTGAACAATACTTATGGCGACCGGAACCTGATTTGCACCTGCGAACCCGTAAGCGCTTACCAGGATTAATCCCCCCTCATTTTTGAGAAAGTCATTCCGTTACCGGGATGACTTTCTCTGTGTCATTTCTTCCAGCAGCCGGATGATCCGGTCTTTGTCGGCTATCATGGATTCGAGCTGGGCGATCTCTTTTTGCAAGTGATGGATCAATACATGCTCCCCGGTATGATAGATTTGTTGCTCTTCCTGAACTTCCTGCTGTAAAAGCAGGTAATGGTCTGCGCCAGTCCGGTTAATCTGCATGGAGCCCTTGCCTGTTACCAACCACACAATACTCAGATCCGGATATCCCTGCTTGATTTTTTCCAGGATATCAGAGCCAACTGCACCTTTACCTTTCAGTTGTTTACTAAGGTATCCATTCGAAACTCCGCAGCTACGCTCAAAAGCATATGCGGAAATCTGCTTCTCCTGTAGGTAGGAATAGAGTCTGTCAATTAATCGCATAGGTTAAAATACTTATTAGAATTAGGTATAAGTACGTATTGGTATATTTTCGAGGAGTTGTAATATTGTGTTGTTATTGTTGCGAAGTAAATTTGTTAGGTTATTCCGTTTATTGCGGTTTATACCTTATTTGCCTGTTATTTTTCACGGGGCCCTCGGATATTCGGCCAGGCAAACAGTCTTCTCCCTGTGCGCAGCAGTTTGCCCCAATAACCTCCTTTTATGTCACGAACAAAGCCCGGCCAAATGGCCCTCCACGCATTAAGCCTGCCCGAAACAGACCAGCCTTCCCTGGTATTTGATGAATTATTTGATTTTGCCCATCTGCCTGAAATCAGGGATATGCTTTGGTTATGGCTGAAAACCACCGTTTGCGGCAGTTTTCACAGCAGTTTATCCCGTACTGAAAAAGAAAACCTGATTGCCCTGTATGAAAAAATTCAGAAACTGGTAGAAGCTGCTTACCTCGTACAAAAAAACGGTATTCAACAATTCCCAGGTAATCCGGGTGAAGGTAATGGCTAGTTGTACCCCCCTTCTTAAATTGAATATATCTGCTTGTATGCGACCATCTTATAAGAGATGGTGGTAAATATCCGCCTTGCTATTGGAATACCCTGTGGTGGTTCGTCAGGCTACCAACCCGGATAAAAGCAGGTGACCAACCACAGCAAAAAAGCGCATCCAACCATTAGACAAAGAACAAGCCGATAGGCAAATAAAATAATGGCTAATTTTAAAGAAATCTCCTGTTATGGACCAGCGCATAATTGATCTGTATGATGAGTACACCCACCGCCCCTTAACCCGGGACGTATTCTTGAAACGCCTTGCAGCTATTACCGGCAGCATGGCCCTGGCCTTATCCCTGACACCGCTGCTCGAATCCAATTATGCAAAAGCAGCCACGGTTCAGGAAGATGATCCGGAACTGGAAACGGAAATGATCAGTTTTGAAGCTGGTAACGATACCATGTTCGCCTACACTGCCAAGCCGGCGAAGGGCATCCATCTTGGCTGCGTAATTGTCATTCACGAAAACCGGGGGCTCAATGAACATATCAAAGATGTAACCCGTCGTGCGGCAAAAGCCGGTTACCTCGCCATGGCACCAGACGCACTTTCCGATGCAGGCGGTACTCCTGCCAATGAGGATGAGGCTCGGGACCTGTTCAGCAAGCTCGATACTGCGAAAAACCTGGCACATTTTATACAAGCTGTCCGTTTTTTGCAGGCGCGAAAAGACGGTAATCGAAAAGTGGGATGTGTTGGATTCTGCTGGGGAGGTGGGATCGCCAACCAATTAGCGGTGCATGTACCTGACCTGAATGCTGCCGTTGCCTTTTATGGGAAACAACCCGATGCAGCGGATGCGGCAAAAATCAAAGCGCCGTTACAACTGCACTATGCGGGATTGGATGAACGCATTGACGCCGGCATACCAGCTTTCGAAACGGCATTGAAATCTGCGGGTGTTCATTACGAACTATATATGTATCCCAACGTCAACCACGCCTTTCACAACGATACTTCGGCAGCCAGATACAATGCTGAAGCTGCCCTGCTTGCCTGGAAACGTACCCTGGATTTTTTTCAAAAATATCTGCACTGAACCTACACCTACTGGTTTAACCAGGCCATCACCTGCGCTGGATAACGGGTACCGGCCGCAATATCCGGAGGGAAGATTGCATTAATCATGACCAGTTCCTCGCTGCTCAGCGTTACCTGCACTGCCGCGGCATTCTCATCCAGGTATTTCAGTCGCTTGGTGCCGGGTATGGGAAAAATATCCTGACCTTGGTGCATGACCCAGGCAAGCGCCAGTTGTGATGGTGTGCAGTTCTTTTCAGCCGCCATCCTGGCAATCTGCTCTACCAAGGCAAGATTTTTATCAAAATTTTCACCCTGAAACCTGGGTGAGAAACGCCTGAAATCATCCGGGGCAAAATCTTCATAACGCCGTATCTGCCCGGTCAGGAATCCACGGCCCAAAGGACTGTAAGCTACAAATGCAATATCCAGTTCCCGGCAGGCAGCCAATACCCCTTCTTCCGGGTCCCTTGTCCACAGGGAATATTCAGTTTGTACGGCAGTAATGGGAAATACTGCATGTGCTTTGCGGAGGGTAGCGGCAGATACCTCACTCAACCCGATTGCCCTCACCTTTCCCTGTTTCACCAGTTCCCCCATTGCGCCAACTGTTTCCTCAATCGGTGTTTCCTTATCCACCCGGTGCAGATAATACAGGTCGATCACATCTGTATTCAGCCGTTTCAGGCTTGCTTCACAACTGGCATAAACATAGTCGGGTTTCCCGTTAAAACCGCGTTTCTGCGGGTCATTTGGATCGCGAACAATTCCGAATTTGGTGGCTAGTGTGATTCGATCCCTTTTTCCTTGCAAGGCCTTACCGACAAGTATTTCATTGGTAAAGGGTCCATAGATATCAGCGGTATCCCAGAAATTAATCCCAAGTTCCAGCGAACGATCCAGTACCCGCAGGCTTTCCGCATCATCACCTGCTCCATAAAACTCACTCATTCCCATACAGCCCAGGCCTAACTGGGATGCTGTCAGACCCTGTGAACCAAGTTTGCGTATTTCCATATTGATTGGTTGCATTTGAAAAACCGGCACTATTATCAACAAACCGGTTATATGCGTATAAAGATATTTAAACTTCTTCCGGGACTTCTTTCTCTGCGAGAAGCAGTTCTGTAAATGATTGCTTTGTCCAGGCTTTTTTTTCTTCCACCCACCAGCAAACATGGTCCTCCACATGGTTCAGTATCTTCCAGGCCTGCTGCATCAGTTTCGCATCTTTCGGAGATTGCAGGGGTACAGTTTCCGCTGAAAGCCTGGCTATAATTTTCCCGTTCTTTTTCCGGAAAGTATCATTAAAGAATTTTCCTACCGGGCCTGTTTGTACACCGAAAAGACAATTACCCAGTACAAGCCCTATCACCCGCTGCTGGGACAGGTCCAAAATCATATTCTGGTAAAGAAAGGCAACCGTTTTGCCTGATTTGTCAACAATCGAAACCATGGATAGCTATATGATTGAAAGATAAAATAATTCAATTCCCTGCCCAGATTTCGCACCCAAGTTAATGAAAAGATAATGTATGCGCCTAACAGATAAAAACAGGTGGCTGGAATGCCGCCGTATTTTCTGGTTCTTTAACCGCTTCCTGTGGATGCCAGTCCGCCGGGAGTCAGCTAGAAGAATGCC
>CAZAOR010000094.1:0-4827 GCA_964486805.1 uncultured Sediminibacterium sp.
CGGATATTGAATTCCGCCGGTGTTTTACTGGCTTTGGATAAACCAACGGGCTGCCCGTTCACATATACATACATGGCGCCGGTTACGGAACCGAAGTGGAGGATCACGTCCTTTCCCGCCCAGCCGGCAGGCACGGTGAAATGTGTGCGATAGGTACCCACTGGTGCAAAATGGTGGTCGATATGCGGCGGGTTTTTAGGAAAGGGATATATGATATTGGTGTAGATGGGTATACCGAACCCATTCAGCTCCCAGTTGCCCGGAACGGGAATGGTTTTCCAGGCAGCGTCATTGAAATCTGGGCGATAAAAATCAACCGGTCTTTTTTCAGGCTGATCCACATACGAAAACTTCCAGTTCCCATTGAGCGATTGATACCAGGAAGAAGCCTGGGGATCATTTTTCAATGCCTGGCGCTTATCCGCATAAGGGAAATGTGTGACGTGCGGTGCCAGCATCCCGATGTTGACAATGGTCTGGTTTTCCCATTCGGTAAAATTGAATTGCTGTGAGAAGGCGGTTAAGCTTAACAACAAAAAAGGGAGGGGAAAGTACTTTTTCATATTGTCGGTTATACTTGCGAAATCAATGGTAAGAGCGGTTCGTTTAAAATACTGCCGTTGCAATGGAGTGTGGCAGTGCATTGATGGTAACAGACTGGCCTTTGACCCATAACAGGTAGGGAACTTTTTTATCGGACTGGTTCATCACGACTACGGCAATTTTTCCGTCTTTGTTTTTGAAAGCGGTGGATTGCAGAATGCTCCTGCTGGGAGAGCTGATGATACGTTTAGCGCCCGGCCGGATGAACTTGGAGAACTGACCGATATAATAATAAGCATTCATGTAGTACAACTGACCGGTGCGGGTGTCGGCATGGATGGGCGCAAAACAGAAATTGCCTACGTGGTTGGGTCCGCCTTGTTCATCCAGCAAGATATTCCAGTCAGTGAAACCGACAGAACCATTGTTGAAATCATGGATCATGGTTCTGCCATAACGCTCACCCCATTTCCAGTCATTGATCTCTTGCATATTGAAGGGACCATTGCAACCCTCCGTAAACAGCAGGTTTTTGGAGGGAAAAGCTTCTGCCACGCGTTGCAGGTTGTCGAATACCTGGTCGCCACCGCTCCAGTCTTCATACCAGTGAAAACCGAGTCCCCAGGCGTATTTGGCGGCAGCAGGATCTTCAAAAATAGTGCTGGCGCGCTGGTAAACAAGATCGCGGTTATGGTCCCAGACGATGATCTTTTTATCGCCTAATCCATCCCTTTGTAAGGTGGGGCCTAAATAGTTTTTCAGAAAATTTTTTTCATCTTCTGCGGTATATATACAGGATTCCCAGCGTTGGGTAGCCATGGGTTCGTTCTGGATAGTGAGTCCCCAGATATGGATCCCTTCCTGCTGGTAAGCTTTGATAAAACGGGTATAATAGTTGGCCCAGGTCTGGTAATAAGCGGGTGCCAGTTTACCGCCATGCAGCATATCGTGGTTGGTCTTCATCCAGGCGGGCGGGCTCCAGGGGCTGGCGAATAATACCAGTTTATTGCCGGTAGCGGCAAGGGCTTTTTTGATCAGGGGGATGCGATATTTTTCATCATGCGCCACAGAGAATGTTTTCAGGGTATTGTCATTATCCGCTACATAGGAATAGGTATCGCTGGAGAAATCGCAACTGTTGATATTGGTGCGTCCCAGTGTGTAACCGATGCCTTTGTCTGGATTGTAGTAAGCACGGATCACTTCGTCCTGTTTGTCTACCGGCAGTTTGGCAAATGTTTCTGCGGCAGCATCTGTCAGGGCTCCGCCGATGCCGAGCAGGGTCTGGAATTGCCTGCCGGGATCTACGAAAACACAAACCAGGTTTTCAGTGGGCTGACCGGATGTTTTGAAGTACAGGGTATCGGTTGCTGTAATCCGCAGGCTGGTATTGGCAGCGGTGGTGAACACGACGACTTTGTTTTGTGCAAAAGAAGCCAGCGAGCAAAAGGTCAGAAAAGCAAGCGTTAAAAGGGATCGCATTTTTTTTGCACCAAGGTATTTATTTTTCCTGCTTGGGGATATAAGTGGCAGAAATAGCTTTTGTATTCCATATTAGTCGCGGCAATGCCGGTGCATTTCAGTACCTTCCAACCGCATGTTTGTACTATGAAAAAAACGCTTCTTTTTGCCTGCCTGCTGGCAGCCTCGGCTTCTGCACAGCCCCCTCTCCGCTTATGGTACACCCAACCGGCCAAAGCGTTTGAAGAAACCCTGGTGATCGGCAACGGTCGTATGGGCGCCACGATCTATGGCGGAATGGATACCGACCTGATCCACCTGAATGATATTACATTATGGTCGGGCGAACCTGTGGATCCTTATATGAACAAAACCGCGTACACCCACTTGCCGGCTGTGCGGGAGGCATTGGCAAAGGAAGATTACGCCGCAGCCGATACCCTGATCCGGAAACTCCAGGGAAAGTTCTCGGAGTCCTATGCACCCTTGGGTAATTTGTATCTCGAATTCCCGCATCAATCAACCGGATCATATTATCGAGCGTTAAGTCTTGACAGTGCCCTGGCTAATGTTCGCTATGAAGCGGACGGCAACGAGATCGAGCGCAGCTACTTTATTTCCCAACCCGATCAGGTATTCGTGATCCGGCTCCATAGTAAAATACCGGGCAAACTGCAGTTTACTGTCCGTTTTGGATCCCTGCTGCATTTTACAGCGCTGCCGGGCCTGCCTTATCTGCATTTCAGGGGGAGCGCCCCGGTGCGGGCCGAGCCCAATTATGTGCGTAAGAAGGGTAATCCCATCCTCTTCCTCGATGATCGCGGCACCCGTTTCTCCGCAGCGATTGATGTGCGACATACTGGCGGGAAACGCATAAAAACAGATTCCACTATTACAATAGAAGGCGCTGATGATGCGATCGTGTATGTATCACTGGCTACCAGCTTTAACGGCTTTGATAAAGACCCGGTAAAAGCGGGCAAGCCGGATAAGGCGATCGCAGCTGATTACCTGTATAAAGCAGAAAAGAAGACCTGGACACAATTATTGCAGCGGCATGAACAGGATTATCGCCGGTTCTTCACACGGGTTCATTTTTCCCTCGCAGGCGATTATCCCGAAATGCCCACCGACCTGCGTTTGCAGCGTTATGCCACAGGCGCCAGTGATCCTTATCTCGAAGCCTTGTATTTCCAGTTCGGGCGTTACCTGCTGATCAGCAGTTCGCGCACACCTGGCGTACCCGCTAACCTGCAAGGCCTGTGGAATCCATATATACAGCCGCCCTGGAGCAGTAATTATACCATGAACATTAATGCAGAAGAGAATTACTGGTTGGCTGAGAATACCAACCTGCCCGAAATGCACATGCCTTTTCTGAACTTTCTTGGCAATCTCGAAAAAACTGGTCGGATCACTGCCAAAACATTTTATAATCTGCCCGGCTGGGTTTGTCACCACAATTCGGATATCTGGGCGATGACGAATCCCGTAGGCGATTTCGGGAATGGTCAGCCGCAATGGGCTAACTGGCCAATGGGCGGGGCCTGGGCTTCTGCACAACTCTGGCAGTATTTCCAGTTTACACAGGATACTGCCTTCCTGAAAAACTATGGCTATCCCCTGATGAAGGGAGCTGCGGAGTTCTGCCTGGCGTATCTCGTAAAAGATAAGAAAGGTGATTTTATCACTTCACCTTCTACTTCGCCTGAAAACGTGTATATCACGGACAAGGGATTCAAAGGAGCGACATTCTACGGTGGTACGGCAGACTTGGCCATCATTCGGGAATTATTATTAGATGTATCCGCTGCGCAGAATACCCTGCACACAGATGATGCTATGCGGCAGAAGATAGCTTTTACCCTCGCACACCTGCATCCTTACCAGGTTGGCAAACACGGCAACCTGCAGGAATGGTATTACGACTGGCAGGATGCGGATCCCAAACACCGGCACCAGAGTCATTTGTATGGTTTATACCCTGGCACGCAAATCAGTCCGGAAAAAACGCCTGCTTTGGCGATGGCCGCCAAGCGTACGCTTGAAATTAAAGGCGATGAAACGACAGGCTGGTCAAAAGGCTGGCGCATTAACCTATGGGCGCGACTGAAGGATGGGAACCATGCCTATAAAATGTACCGGGAACTATTGAAATATGTGATCCCGGATCAATTTCGTCCAAAAGGACAAAATGGCGGCGGGACCTATCCCAATCTTTTTGATGCACATCCGCCGTTCCAGATTGACGGTAATTTTGGCGGGGCTGCTGCAGTGGCGGAGATGTTATTACAGTCCGGACCTGATGGATTGCAGATTTTACCGGCCCTCCCAGATGCCTGGCTGAAAGGCAGTATCAGCGGACTGAAAGCGAGGGGTGGTTATACAGTATCCATCGGATGGGAGGCGGGCAAACTGCGTTCCCTGCATATCCAGGGTAAGCCCGGACATAAGCTGCTGTATTGGTACCAGGGTCAGGCGTACCCGGTGGTTTTGAATAGTAAGGGGATGTTTGTGCGGGATTAGCGCTGCCATTTTGCCCCCACGTCCCCTCTGGCTGGGTCACCAGGCAGGATATTGCGGCATTACCACAGTGACCTGTCTGGTCAGGTTCTGTATTGACCGGCAGGAATAAGGACTCTTCCGCCTATCATTATATGTGTAATAATTACATGTTTTTTGTTATCTTGTATATTCCCCCCGCAACTGTCAAAGTGATCTGATTGTCATATACCAAAACCATACTGGCTTTTATATCGGTTTTTTGGATGCCGATCATAACAGTGTATGGACAAAACACCTTACCGGATTCCGCCGTCTACA
>CAZAOR010000095.1:0-3197 GCA_964486805.1 uncultured Sediminibacterium sp.
ACCTTACGCTGATTATTTCAGGGCGTCCTGGCAATCAAAAGCCCCGGTAATTACCGGGGCTTTTGATTGCCAGGACGCCCTGAAATAATCAGCGTAAGGTTTTAAACAAAGGGCAGCCGCAATATTTCATTGCGGCTGCCCTTTTCTAAAGAATTTCTACGGTAAAAGATCCATGCAAAACCCAGGTATCCATGCAAACGGAGGTCCTGCTGCGTAGATACTGATTGATTTTATTTCAGCACTTCTGCCAGTTTGGTTTCCAGTGCGTCCCCCCGCAAACTGCTGGCAATAATCTTTCCCTGCGGGTCAATGAGCACGTTGAATGGAATGCCGTCAAACTGGTAGAGGCTTACCATACTGCTTTGCCATTGTTTCAGGTCGCTTACTTGAGTCCAGTCGAGATGGTCATCGGCGATCGCTTTCTCCCAGTCTGCTTTCTCCGAGTCAAGGGAAACCCCCAGGATGGTAAAATTCTTATTTTTAAATTTATTATAGGCCGCTACTACATTGGGATTCTCTTTCCGGCAAGGGCCGCACCAGCTCGCCCAGAAATCAACCAGTACATATTTACCCCGCAGACTGCTTAACTGAAAAGGCTTCCCGTTAACATCCGGCAGGCTGATCTCGGGCGCCTGTTTATTCAATAACGCATAGGAAGGCTCGGCAGGCTGCTGTACGGTAAACAGGCTTTTGATTTTTGCCAGTCCGCTATGTTCCGGGAATTTGGCAGCAGAAGCCGTTGCCAGAGGCAGCAGCTGATCCCGCTGCATGGTCCGGGAAGCCATCCCCAGGGCATAATAACGTGCAGCGGGGCTGGATGAGTTATTGATGAAATCAGTGATCAGTTTGTTCATATCCTTGATCTGACTATCCCGGATCGATTTTTCAGCGTTCAACACGCTGTCACTCGCTTTATTGCCCTGTAATGAATCCAGGGCCATAAATGTTACATAGAGGGCAGAGTCTTTCCGGCTATATTGGTCAAACAACTGGTGCAGACTTTCACTAGCGGGCGATCCTTCGGTGGTATATTTCCGATAATTATTGATATCCAGCACCAGCCGTATACTTTTGGTATCATTCACTAACAGGACATCCGGACCGTTTTCAACGCTGAGTCTGTATAATCCTTCTTCTTTCGCCATACCACGCAGCTCGAAGTTGCCATCGCTCTTCAGATTTCCTGAATCCAGTACCACGGGCTGCTGGCCCCCAAAGGGAAGCTCCTGCAGGGTTATATGCTGACCTTTAGCCGGCGTAATTTTCCCACTGACGGTGAAAGCGCCATATTTTTTTTCCTGGCATGAAACCAGGGCAGTTATGGCTACTGCCCAGATACCGATTGTTCTTTTCATAAATGGTTGTTTATTGGCACCGTATCTCTATCCGATACCGGTAGGTATATTTAATCCTGTAATCTTGCTTCCAGCATGGCTGTCACTTTCCTGGGGTCTGCTTTCCCTTTACTTCTTTTCTTTACATCCCCCACGAATAATCCGATCAGCCCTTTTTTACCCTTGCGATATTCCGCTACTTTATCGGGCATGGATTGCAGGCTTTCTTCAATCCATCTTTCCAGTTCGCCGGTATCGCTTACCTGCAATAAATTCATGCTTTCCGCTAATTGCAGGGGGGTGCTTTTTCCGGCAATCAATTCCGGCAATATCCGGGAAGACGCTGCCGAGAAGCTAACCTTACCGGATTCTACAAGTTCTACCAGGGCAGCTAAACTTTCCGGTAACAAGTCGCAGTTACTGAAATCCAGGCCATTGTCATTCAGGTATTGCCGTATAGGCCCGAGCATCCAGTTCGCGCAGGCTTTATAATAGCGGGTATGGCCTGTCAGGGACAGAAAATAATCCGCAGTTGCTTTTTCATCACATAACTGCCGGGCATCGTATGTGCTGAGACCGAATTGATCTCCGAATTTCTGCTGTAATTGATCGGGTAAGGCGGGGAGGGATTGCCTTACTTCCTCCAGGAAGGTTTCCGTCAGCTTGAAAGGGGCCAGATCAGGATCGGGAAAGTACCGGTAGTCATTGGCTTCTTCTTTGTCACGGATCGCGAAACTGGTATCTGTATTTACATCGAAGCTGCGTGTTTGTTGTCGTATCGGTTCCCCTTTTTCCGCTAACGCAATCATCCGCGCTATCTCATATTCAATGGCTTTTTTCACATTGCGGATAGAGTTCAGGTTTTTTACTTCCACCTTAGTGCCTAGTTTTGTTTCCCCCTTCAACCGGATGGAAACATTGGCATCACATCGCAGACTGCCCTCCTCCATATTGCCATCACAGACCCCGATCCAACGAACCAGCCGTCGGACTTCCGTTACATATTGCCAGGCTTCTTCTGCACTATGCAAATCCGGTTCGGTAACAATTTCTACCAGTGGCGTTCCGGCCCTGTTCAGATCAATGCAGGAATACACAGGATCGGCATCATGGATGCTTTTCCCGGCATCTTCTTCGAGGTGAATGCGATTCAACCGGATATTGCGGGTACCCTGGGTAGTATGGATTGTAATATATCCCCCTTTACAAATCGGGGTCGTATGCTGTGAAATCTGGTAACCTTTGGGGAGATCGGGATAGAAGTAGTTTTTCCTGGCGAAATAGTTTTCTTTTTCGATGGTACAATGGCAGGCCATGCCCAACCTGATGGCAAAATCCACCGCTTTCCTGTTGACTTTTGGCAGGGTGCCCGGATGTCCCAGCGTGATAGGACTCACCTGTGTGTTTGGCGTGGCCCCAAAAGCGATACTGTCCCCACAGAAAAGCTTGCTGGCAGTTGCCAGTTGTGCATGGATCTCCAGGCCAATCACTGCTTCATAAACGCTTTGTGTTTGCATGCTGGCGCAAAAATAGTCTTAATACGCACACCGGTATCCTCCGAAAGCTTACAGAGACAGTATTTTGCTCAGATCCGTATCCGAAACGGTCAATAACCCTACCGGTGGCAATCTCCGCGTCAGTTCCTTCCAGTGCTTGTCTTTTTGAAAAACAGAACGGAGCATAGGGATGGCCTTCCCAACTTCGTGATTATTGGCCAGTGTAATGGCAGTCCAGTATTGCATTTCTAAATTTGCTGGAAACATTTTCATAGCAGCACGGTATTCCTGCATGGCCAAAGGCATATCGTTTTTCTCTACGGCAAGGTCACCATTATTCATGTGCTGATAAGCCAGTTGTACGCGG
>CAZAOR010000096.1:0-3659 GCA_964486805.1 uncultured Sediminibacterium sp.
GACGAGGCGACGTGGAGCGAGATGTACGCGCGGTTGTGTCGGAAGATGATGGAGCATATCAGTGAGGATGTGCAGGATGACACGATGAAGAATGCGCAGGGGCAGCCGATCACGGGCGGACAGTTGTTTAGAAAGTATCTGCTGAATCGGTGTCAGGAGGATTTCGAGCGCGGGTGGAAGAATAAGGAGCGGACGGCTTTGGCGGCTGCCAAGGCCGAGGGAGAGAAGGCCGAGGGCGAGAAAGCCTCCGAGGACGGACCCGCAAAGGCAGCCGAGAGCGAGCTGTACTCTGAGGAGTACTACGCTGCGCAAAAGGCGAAACGCCAGGGGCTGGGGTTGGTCAAATTTATCGGGGAGTTGTTCAAGTTGCAGATGCTGACGGAGCGTATAATGCACGAGTGCATTACGCGGCTGTTGAGCAATGTCGACAACCCCGAGGAGGAGGAGATTGAGAGTTTATGCAAGTTGCTCGCGACTGTTGGTCAGGCGCTTGATCAGCCCAAGTCCAAGATGCGGATGGACGTTTATTTCACACGGATGAAGGAGTTGAGCAAGAGTCGGCATATTTCGTCGCGTATGCAGTATATGTTGTTGGTGAGTCGGTGTTTGGAGTATCTTTGATGCACTTACTAATTGGCTGTTGTAGGACACGATCGAATTGCGAGAACGGAAGTGGGTTCCACGCAAGGACGCCGCAGCGCCTGCCACGATCGCGCAGATCCACGAAGCGGTGAGTTTCCATAATTTTCATATACAACTCAGTTCTTATGTACTGTTTTAGGCCGCCAAGGAAAAGCATGAGAAAGAGAAAGAGTCTTATCAGCGTCAACTCGCATCCCGAGAAAACCCAATGGTACGAGGCGGTTCGCGGAGAGGGGAACACAGTCGTGGCGGCGACTTTGGATCTTCTCAAGCGGGCGGCGTCGGTGCTGATGGCTGGGCAGTTGCTGGCTCATCGTCATCGGGGTTGGGACCTGGTGCACGACAGCAGCAGCAACCCGGCGGCAAAGCTGGCGATCTCTCCAATTTTGGCAAATTCTCATCAAAGCCGACCTCAAACCTCAGTTTCGGCCCCAGTGGCGTGTTTGCTGGCAAGAAGGATACGGCCAAGGCGCGGGGTGTTAGCGGACCTGTTGCAGCGCTGCAAGGCGAGGGGCCGTCTCTCTCACGGTCGGGCTCGAGCCAGAATATGTTCCAGATGCTGAGTGGTGCTGCGGATGCTGCCGGCGAAGTGGGTGGTGCTGCCGGTCCACCGCCTGCCACGACCTCATCAAGAGGGTCAAGACCTCCCAGTCGGAAGGCGAGCGTCGACTTTGGCCAGGATCGGCCGGGATCGGGTCTTTCTGGCGATGGGTCTGGGTCAATACGGCGGAAGCTGATATTACAGCCTCGGTCTGTACCCTCTGCTGCGTCCGTTGTGGCAGAGTCAACTGCGTCGACGGCTGGCAATTTGGACGAGGAGCCGGAGGCGGTGGAGTCTGGGTCATCATCGGGTAGCGAAGATGAGGGTGACGTCGGGAGCGTACCTTCCGAACGACCCCGGATCCCTGTAGATGGCTCGGCTCCCGCCACGCGCGATGGAACACCCGATGTGCCATTAGCAGAAGCGAAGGTCATGTCGGCAGCGGAGGTGAAAGCAAAGGTCGAAGAAGACTTGAAGGAATTTTTCGCCCTGCGCGATCTGGAAGAAGGCGTGTCCTACTTTGAGGCGTTATCATTGGAGCATCGGCCGCGGTTAATCGAGGGGCTGGTTGGCAAGGCTCTCGACTCGAAAGAGGTGGATGTGAAGTTGGTTGCAGAGCTGTTCTCACGCGCGGCCGACGCAGACTTAGCTCCGCCCGAGACCTTCGAGGAAGGGTTCGCGCCGATGATGGAGTTTTTGGACGAGACGGCGTTGGACGTGCCCGCTGCATACCACTTCGTGGCTATGCTACTGAAGGGCGCGAAGGTGGGAGACGAGGTGGTAGAGTCATTGGGGAACAAGATTTCTGTAGAGGGCGAACCGATGCACCATCCTCGCGAGAAGCTCCGCCAAGAGTACGCGAAGCTCCATTGATCCGTTGCGTGAGTCCAATTTGCTCTTTTCGAGATCACCATATATTGATGGACTATTTTAGATACACAGCATCATTCTTCCAGCATATTGCTTTCCTCCGCTCGCACATCGTACAATGCATCCTTCAATGCACCTTTCTTTCTCTTTTATTATATGTCTCGTTTTTTTCTTGCACTGTGTTTTTCCTGGTCGTTTGTTTGCCCTGTCCGCTCTCGCATTTCTTTTCATTACATCTCTTTTGTTGTTCTTGTTGATACTTAATTTACCGCGTCACCTGCGCATCGCCTTGTACAAACGGTATACACCATTTCCTGTCAAGAAAAGCCTTTTCCTGCTCAAAGAATGACGTGGGATTTACGGAAACGGAAACTCCGGTCACCGCAGCTGAACCGTGCACCCGCTGGGACGCACTTACAATTTTCGCCAACGTGGTCCGTGCGTACCACGAAACGAATAAAAGGCTCCAGTCTTGGGCTGCTTTTCTTCATACTTACCTTGACGGGAAGGGAAACATCACGTCTCCTGACCTTCGCTGTGTAGGCGCGACCAGTGCACAGCGCCGTAAGGTTCAGTCGCGTCTGTATAGTTGTCTGGGGTTATGCCTCAGGCACTGTCCCAATCTTTCCTTCCTGCCTTTGGCCCTCGGGCTGGAGGCGGGCATTTTTTTATGATTTTTTACGCTGCTAACCCTAACCCTAGCCGCAGTCTGGTTACATGTACAATAGGAAATATCAATAGATCTGTGTTGTAGATATATTACTGAGCGAATAACGTAACATCAAGAGATTTACCTTGTCCTTGCTAGCTGTCAAATTATCCGCTCTCGTTACTTCGGCAGTGCCGAAATCTATTATTAGCTCGGATTTACCGAAAATGATAAATGAAACCGTTCGGCCCTCGGATTCTCCAGGCGATGGGATCGTTGCCGAGCACGCACGTGTGGAAGAACTGTGGGGCGTCCGAATTTACTTACGTACCAATAGCTCCATCAAAAGGACACAGTGCACTTTCGCTCCTGAATATCCTGGTTTATTGTGGATCGCGTCTTAACTGGCTGATCATGCGCAAGGCAGCTCGTCATCCTTTCGTGTTTGCAGGCTCTGTCTGGAATTATTGCAACGTGCGACGGCGGACGGTTCGTAATTGGGAATATTGCTGGGCAGTCGGAAAGACGTATAAAACGAGGTCGTCGTTGGCCTTCATTCTTCACTCAGCAACAACTCGCATTCGCAACTCGACTCCAGAAAACCACTCGACTCAATCTTAACAACAATGGTTTCCAAAATCTTCGCCGCCATTCTTATCTTCGCTGTGCTCGTCACTGCTGCTCCGATCGCGGACAACCAAGGCGATAACTACAAACCACCTGCTCAACATCAGCCACAACCGCCTCAGCACAAGCCGCAGCCTCCTCAGCATCAGCCGCAGCCGCCTCAGCATAAGCCCGAGCCACCTCAACACCAACCTCAGCCGCCTCAGCACAAGCCGCAGCCACCTCAGCATCAGCCTCAGCCACCCCAACACAAGCCGCAACCTCCTCAGCATCAGCCGCAGCCACCCCAACACAAGCCGCAACCTCCTCAGCATCAGCCTCAGCCTCCTC
>CAZAOR010000097.1:0-3583 GCA_964486805.1 uncultured Sediminibacterium sp.
TGGGCGGCGTGCAGACGCACGATGCGTTCCGTGAGCTTGTGGGACTGGCTGCTTACAACGGTCTACTTTTGCTCGCCAATCCGGCAGCGAATGAGATTGTTGCCTTTGATGTGCGTCATGCGCCGCGGCCCGCGTTTGCGCGGGTGAAGATTCCCAGGCTGGGGGCGTTGGCATTCGAACCGGATGGGCATTTGCTGATTAGCACCGAGGGCGGCATCACTCGCTACACTGTGCGGAATAACTGGCAGTCGCTACATCTTGAAAGCGCGCAGCCTGTTGTTCCGGCGTCGAGTCTCCAGGCGCCTAAGCAGATCATTGAGAACGATGGTGAAATCTACGTCACGGACTGGGGAAGCAGTCACCATGTGAAGGTGTTTTCTGCTGCATCGGGAAAATTGCTGCGGGTTATTGGCCATCCGGGCGGTCCGCAACTGGGAGCATACGATGAGCAGCGCATGGCGCATCCGCTTGGCATGGCTGTCGATTCGCACGGTGTGTTGTGGGTAGCCGAGGAGGATTATCTTCCCAAGCGCATCAGCCGGTGGGATGCGAAGACGGGGCGCTTCCTCAATGCGTGGTATGGTCCTACGCAATATGGCGGTGGCGGTTTCATTGATCCGCATGATGTGGACCGGGCCTACTATCCTTCGATTGGTAATCCAGGGAGCATGGGGCTGTTGGAGTTCAAGGTGGACCCGAAGGATGGAAGCTCTCATTTGACAGCGGTGCGCTACCGTTATCCCGATCCGAAGAATGATGTCATCAGCTATGGCGGTTATCCGACGGCGCCTATCTTTTTTCCGAAGGACATGATTCCGGTGGGATCACATGGCGGCATTACGCCGGCGCAGACTTTCTACTGGAAAGGGCATCAGTACTTTACGGATTCCTACAACACGTACTGGTACAACCAGACGGCGGTGACTACGCTTTGGATTCTTGAGGACGGAGTATGCCGTCCGATCTCTTCCGTGGGATGGGTTGGTACTGGCGCGCATCACTGGACGACGCTGGATGAGCCAGAGATTAAAAGGAAGATGCCATCTGGGAATCCGGATGAGACCTTCTTTACATGGACGGACCGCAATCATGACCATGCAGTGCAGGCGGATGAGGTGAGTTTCTTTCGTCCGGTTGTGCCGCACCCAATGCCGGGTGGTGTGGGAGTGGTGATTCAGCCTGACCTGTCTGTGATTAGCAGCGGGCCTTATCATCTGCCGGTGAGTTCTGTTGACGTTGCGGGCGTTCCTGCATACGACCTCAGCCAGATGAAACTGCTTTCCAGTACGCCTGCTGAGGGCGAGGTTGCCATGGCTCCCGATGGTTGGTTCCTTGCCGGGTTGAGCGGCTACAAGGACGGGCACTTGCGTTGGACGATGAAGAGCCGTGGAATATCGATTCCACCTGCGGGGCCCGGAGATATCGAGGAGCCGAAGCGCATGCTGGGATATCCTGTTCGGCCAGCGGCAGGGCAAGCCGGATACATGGTAGCGCGCTACTCTTACATGGGGGAGATCTATATCTATACGACAGATGGTTTGCTTGTCACCACGCTGGGTGGCGATACGCGCGTGGCTCCGTTTTGGCCTTATCCAGAGCAGAAAATCGGGATGGCTATTACATGGCTCAGTTTCGATGCAGAGCAGTTCTGGCCTTTTATGTTCTCTGCCGACGATGGGAATATCTACCTCTCCGTGGGGAAATGGCATACGTCGATAGTCCGGCTCGATGGGCTTGATTCCGTTCAACGCGTCGACCTGGGCGAGGTGAAGGTGACAAAGGAGGCGCTTGCAGAAGCTGCGCCATTGCGTTCGGAGGAAACCTTCAAGGACAAGCTTCGTGGAGAAGCCGCGGTACATCGCATTGAGGGGCCGTTGGATACGATTCCCGGTAAGCTGCCAGAAAAGGATTGGGCGCCAATTGATGCGCATGCATCCTTTCAACTTGGTACCGATGGCAAAAATCTGATTGTAGCCTATCGCACAAATCAGCCGCAGTTGCTTCTTAACTCTGCAGCAGAGTTTCCCTTTGCGTTTACGCAGGGAGGTGGCCTGGACCTGATGGTCCGCTCGCAGGGAGCGGACAATACGAGGCAGATTCTTGTTGGTGATGCTCGCTTGTTTGTCACGCGACGCAACGGAAAATTGCTGGCCGTTTTGTACCGGCAAAAAACGGATGTGCCGGGGAATCGTGTCACGTTTGCTTCCCCTGTGGGCGAGGTCACATTTGATGATGTGCGCGATGTAAGCGGCCAGGTGCAACTTGTATCGGATGGCGGCAATTATGCATTCTCACTTCCCCTGTCGTTGTTAGGCCTCGATCCTGCGAAGGGAAAGACCTATGCGGGAGATGTTGGCATGGTGTTGAGTGATGGAACGCGTGCCCGGGCCAGGATCTACTGGCACAACAAGGCGGATTCGATGACTGCGGATGTTCCCAGCGAGGCGCGATTGAATCCAAGTCAGTGGGGTCTGTTCCGGTTTTGAGTGGAAGTAATTCGAGATAGCGTCAGGAATCTTTGAATGCAGGCTCGCGTGGCCTTAATGGCGAGAGATTTTTGCCGTCTTTATTTTTACTGGATAAAACATACGCGGCAAGTTTTTATGCCCATCTTTTGACAGCTTAGAGGCAGGCAAAAATGTATCGAAATTAGAGTATCTGTTTTATTAATAGATAGTTTTCGCGATTCTTCCTGCAGCCCCAAAGAAGGCGCGTCCTCTGCAAGACAGTGCAGGAAGATGCCATATTGTTTTACTGAGTAAAACAAATGGAATGCAGGAATAAAATCCCCTGGAGCGCATTGACACTGGCTTCAGCGCGGGAATAAAAGTCAAATCGTTCCCAGCCCGACAGGACTTCCCGGAGAGGGATTTTTTGAAGACGCGGGCGTCGCGATGATGACGGTTTGCTCTGCGGCATGGCAGGAGGAAAAATGCTCAACTGCAGGGCAGGCATCACGATGTATGGGGAGGGAGGCAATGTGCGAACGGATGTTGATGGAAGGCCAGGCAAAAGCGAGATGGTGAAAAACAGAATGATGTACCAAATACAGTACAAGCGGGCCATAAAGGCATTTACGTTCTTCTGGGTGTTAGTGCTGTTTGGGTTTTTTTCTGCAGGAGAAGTGCTGGCGCAAACGGCTCAAGGATCGATTCGAGGAACGGTCAAGGATTCGACTGGAGCGGCAGTCCCAGGCGCGGATGTGGAGATAACAAACACGGACACTAATGTGCATGAGGTGACGAAAACTAATGACACCGGCACCTTCAATGTTCTTTCTCTGAATCCGGGAAATTACGATGTCAGCGTTACTGCATCTGGATTCAAGAAATGGGTCAGCAATGGGGTTATCGTCAGTGCAGCACAGCTCTCGACTGTGACTGCGACACTGGATATAGGCTCCGCGGCCCAGACTGTAACCGTGACGGCAGAAGATACGCTGATCACCAAGGATGAGTCGAATGTGACCACCACCGTGGATCACGAGATTGTTGAAAGCCTGCCGTATCCTGAGCGCAGTTCGCTTGAGGCGACGCTGCTGGTGCCGGGCGTGAACGGCGATCCTCTGCAGCCTGGCGGTATT
>CAZAOR010000098.1:0-2725 GCA_964486805.1 uncultured Sediminibacterium sp.
GGCTGCTGTTGTCAGCGTGCCGGTCAGGTTCGTTGCACTAACCGTATTAGACTCAATCGTACCGGTAACACTTAAATTATTTAACCCTGTCAGGCTTGTTGTACTTATGGATCCTGCATCTACTGTTCCTGCTACACTTAAGCTCGTCAGTTGGCCCACACTGGTAATATTCGGTTGCGCTGCTGTTGTCAGTGTGCCGCTGATCGTGCTCGCACTGATATTACCTGTTACAGTCAGGTTCTGCAGGTTACCCAGGCTCGTGATCTGATCCAAAGTACCCTGGCTTAAAGTACCGCTATAAGTACCGCCCTGGATCGTTCCGGATACGCTTAAGTTGCTCAGTTGGCCCACACTGGTGATGTTCGGTTGGGCAGCTGTTGTCAGCGTACCGGTCAGGTTCGTCGCACTTACCGTATTAGACTCAATCGTACCGGTGACACTTAAATTATTCAGTCCGGTTAAGCTCGTTGTACTGATAGCTCCGGCATCTACTGTTCCTGCCACACTTAAGCTCGTCAGTTGACCCACACTGGTGATGTTCGGTTGGGCTGCTGTTGTCAGTGTGCCACTGATCGTGCTCGCACTGATATTACCCGTTACAGTCAGGTTCTGTAACCCGCTCAGGCTGGTGATCGTAGCATTGGTTGCACTGATCGTATTCGACTCAATCGTACCACTCACACTCAGGTTCGTCAGTCCACCCAGATTCGTAATAGTCGCATTGGTAAGGTTCGCATTCGTAGCCGTCAGGTTCGATACATTCGCCAGGTTCGTGATATTATCCTGTGTGCCCTGACTCAGAGAACCACTAAATACGCCGCCCTGGATCGTTCCACTCACACTTAAGTTGGTCAACTGGCCTACACTCGTGATATTGGGCTGGGCAGCAGTGGTAAAAGTACCACTGATAGTATTCATATTCGCAAAGCCCGTTACCGTAATATTATTGAAAGTAGAGAGTCCGGTTATACCTGCTATGGTTCCTGGCGAAAGTGTACCACTGAATTCCCCGCCCTGAATAATACCGGAAACAGATAAGTTTGTGAGTTGCCCTAACGATGTAATATTTGGTTGCGACGGGGATGTCAATGTACCTGATAAATTAGTAGCATTCACGGTACCTGCCTGAACGGTTCCTGCGACAGACAAATTACTCAATGTACCCAAACTGGTAATATTGGGCTGAGATCCGGTTGTAATGGTACCACCCAATGTTGTACCGGTAATGCCCCCGGCTGCAATTACTGAATTCGGGGTGATATCACCCAGTGATAAAGCAATAGATGGCGTGGTAGTGGGATTGGATACCGTTGCAGAAATACCACTGGATGGAACTACCGCAACCGTTGTTACACCGGTAGCCGGTACCTGGTCTTTACGAACATAATTACTCAGCATATTAGCCGTATCGCTGATCCTGAGCAGATTGCTCAACATCCTCGCTGTATCACCAACATGTAATAAAGCGCTGAATAATGCAGCAGTATCCTTAACAAAAATGATATCAGTGGCCGGAATTTTCCTTAAAGTGCCGTTAACTGTTGTAACGATAGAATCCTGATCGGAACCATTACCCGAAAAACTAATCTGAGAAATAGAAGCAGGTACCCAGGTCTTGGCAATATTATCCCACTGCAGAACTTGTCCGCCCGCCGGTGTTGCTCCGGAAATTGCAAACCCCATCAATTTATTGGCATTCCAGATAGGAGCGGTGGTTTTTGCCACGATGGTAAATGTATTACCGCTTTGTGTGACGATAATACCAGTGTTGTCACCGGTAATCGTAATATCTCCCGTGACATTGTTCAGCGTTGTTACCCCTGACTTATTCGTACCAAACGTTACCCAGGAGCCATTCTGCCGAACATAAAAAGTTTCATCATTCAACTGATACACCAACATCCCGTTAACGGGTGTTACAATAAAACCGGTATCCTGGATTCGCGGAATTAATAATGCCTTATTAGCTGCATCTATCTGCAGGGCAACATAATCATTCAGCACACGTGCATTACCGATGACCATTCCTTTTGCATTCACAATAAAATTATTGTTCATGCGTAATGTGTCACTTGCCACATGGTTACCCAAATTGTCCCCGAATTGTTGGGCACGGGCCCCCACAATACAAAACAGCATCAGCAGCAATGCGCCGAGCAGCCTGGTAAGATATTTTCCTAATCTGTCGGGCATTATCAGTTTTGGTTTCTTATCGTTGATGCTGTTTGCAAAATTATTATGCTTAAAAACGTCAAAACGGCTTATTTATTTACTTGATTACTACAATTTTATACTGGCTCCCCAATATAGCTACCGGTTTGGATGTAAAATTGGCAAACCGGATCTTAATCGTATCATTAACAGGAGCCCATGATTGATAAACAGACCACTGCGGATAATCGTTCAGGGGGTTTGCAAATACCGGATCCCCTTTCTGTACCCCCGGAAAAGGAATAGTAACCACCGAAGTCGTGTTCGGAGCTATACTAACATCCTGGCCATAAATATTTTGCAGATTCAGCAGGAAATTGGTAACAGTTGTCACATTCTGCTGTGCTGCCTTCGGTGTTTGCCAGTTCACATTACCTGCACTGTCCGTAATAAGAAAGGTATTTGGGGGGCCAGGTGTGATACTGGTATTTACATTGGTGACACTCGCATTCCCGGCAAACAAAGCATAGGGCACACTGAGCATTTGGGTAGTCCCCATGTCAAGATAATTATC
>CAZAOR010000099.1:0-8473 GCA_964486805.1 uncultured Sediminibacterium sp.
CGGAAGAGCTGACCGGTTCCGGATCAGCTCTGATGTGATACTTTTAAAAGAGTTTACCATATTCCGCTGACATACATCCACGAACTCGGTTTTGATACTCCGGTATTTTTCATCATGCTTTTCAAAAATACTCAGCCGGTACTGGTACACCCAGGTATTGCGGCAGGTTCCTTCACAGAGCATGAAATAACCCTCCTGGTGGTCAAGGGGCAGGAGACCGACCGGCTCAATGCTAAGGGTGCTTTCCACAAACTCATAAATCTCCGTTCCGCTGCTGATGGTTTCCTTCATGGAGACCGATGCATACTGAATGATATCATCCAGTTCCTGCATCAGTTCATCATCTTCAATCAGGGATTCATACAATAATTGCAATTGCTCAATCTGAACACCTGTTAGTTTTTTAGGGAACTGTTCCTGCAGGTATTTTTTATTTTCCCGAAAAGCAATCAGATTATTATAATGGAATATGATATCAGCAAATTGCGGATACAGCTTGTTTTCATTAAAGTACCGGCTGATTTCCTGCAAATAGGCCAGTAGGGTATATTTTTTCAGTTCAAAGTCAATGTAGCCATCGGCAAACCAGGTTTGTGAGAGTGTTTTCATATCCTTTGGTTTATAACTAATATACGAAATGCCTTGCATTTTATTTCGGTCCGGTTACCCACAGTTGTGTACAATTCTGTCGTTCAGAACATTTTAGGAAAGTATTTTCAGGATTTCTCATACATTTGCCCATCCCTGTATCAAGCGTCACTGAAATTTTTTCGCCGCATGCTTCTTCGAAAAAAGCAGCTTCGTTTCTGGCTGATACATGTACCAGTACTGCTGGTGTACCTGCTGTTTTTCGGCGTTCAGGTATTCTTTAATTTGGACATCAACCCCGACTCTTCTGGCGGGGAATGTCAGTTTACAACGGCTGCATCTGCAGATTTATCTTATTCCGCATTCCGGAACGACAACGATAATACACATACGCATTCGGAAATCCGCCTGAATAAAAGATTTCAGCCTTCTTTTGTGGATTTTGTTCCTTCCCTGGAAGTTCCCCGCCCGGACTGGCATACGATCCTGCAAACGGGTTTAAAGGATATTGCCGGTCATTACGTTGTGGGTTTCGATGATGCTGTTACCCTGCGTGGGCCGCCTGCACTTGCCTGATATACGGTAACCATTTTCCCATTTTAAAATAATTGTCTATGGCAACTTTCTTCCCCGGAAAGTATGTATCTATTATCGGCGCCTGCCTGCTCTTCTGGTGTATGAAGGCAGATGCACAAAAACATTTCAGCTTACAGGAACTCATACAGCGTTCGGCAGATTACCTGCCGGTGTTGAAACAGAAGCAGGCACAGGTTCAGGCCGCTACTGCAGCCGTAACCGATGTGCGGCACTCCTTCCTACCGAATCTGCGCTTTGGTGAACAATTAAATATTGGGTCCGACAATTCGCTGGCCGGCACCTATTTTACTTTTGGTATCACACCTTCTACCTCCTCAGGTGTCCGGAGTGGGAATTTGATGGACGCAGCAACTGGTAACCTTGCTGTCCTGTATGGAGAGTATGAATTATATAATTTTGGCCTGAACCAGGCAAAAATCGGTTTGGCAAACTCCCTTGTCAACCTCACAGAAGCAGACAGACAACAGGAACTGTATCAGGTGCAACGGCAGGTAGCACGTCTTTATTTTACCATTCTCAAGAACCAGTACCGTTTGCAGGCTGATGCGGAAAATATCCAGCGTTATGAGCAGATATTTTCGGTGATTCATGCACTGACTGCCAGTGGTCTGAAAGCCGGGGCAGACTCCTCGCAGGCACTGGCAGAATTGTCAGGGACCAGGATCAGTTATAATCAAACAAAAGGCAGCATTGCCAACCTGAAAGCACAGTTGTCGTTCTTTACCGGCATCGCGACTGATCAGTTGGTTATTGATACACTGGTATCCGGTAATAGTATCACCCCCCCGCCGCTTATGCAGGATTTCGGGATGGACACCATCAATCACCCCTTGCTGAAATATTACGCGGCGCAACGGAATTTTCTGCAAAGTAACGATCTGCTGATCAGGAAGTCTTATCTGCCTAAGATCATGCTGGCAGGCGCTGCCTGGGCACGCGGTTCCAGTATCCAGTACAATGACCAGTATAAATCACTGGTAACCGGGCTGGGGTATCAGCGATTCAATTATGGCCTTGGGGTAGCTTTTACCTATAACCTGTTTAACGGTCTGTATAAAAAAGACAAATTAGCGGTCAATCGTTACCAGGTTGAAGCCAGTGAAGAGGCTTTTCAGCAGCAGCGGGTAGGACTGCTGGCTGCGGAAACCCAGGCAGATAACATTCTGCGTACAACAGAAGCCAATCTGCGGGAAATCCCGGTTCAGTTGCAGGCAGCAAAAGATACCTATGCACAAAAACTGGCACAATATCGTGCAGGGATCATCTCGCTTATTGATCTTACCAATGCCTCCTTTGTCCTATACCGGTCTCAAACGGATTTTATAGAAACGGTTACCGATTGGTACCTCGCCCAATTAGACAAGGCCGCCGCAACAGGCAACCTGCTCACATTTATTCAAACAATAAAATAATTTGATATGGTACGTGCAGCACTCAAGCGTCCGATATCGGTACTGGTGCTATTTGCGGGGCTATTGTTGTTCTCTTTCATGGCCATCCGCACGATCCCGATTGATATATTCCCCCGGTTGAACCTTCCCACGATTTATGTAATCGAATCTTATGGCGGGATGTCGCCCCAACAAATGGAAGGGTTTTTTTCCACCCGTATGCAGGATCAGTTCCTGTATGTAAACGGTATCAAATCCATTTCCAGTAAAAATATCCAGGGGCTGACACTCATTAAGCTGAGCTTTTATGAAAATACCAATATGGCGGAAGCTTCTGCGCAGGTGGCTTTGCAGGTGAACCGTGCTTCCAAATTTTTTCCGCCTGGCGCCCTTCCGCCACAGGTTGTTCGTTTCGATGCATCTTCCTTGCCGGTAGGACAACTGGTTTTCAGCAGCCCGGATAAATCTTTGAAAGAAGTATATGATCTGGCGGTAACCCGTATACGTTCTATGTTCGCAACGGTGCCTGGATTGTCTGCACCGCCTCCGTTCGGCGCCAATTCACGTTCAATCGTCATCAATGCGAATCCCGAAAAACTGCGTCGATACAATGTCTCTCCCGATCAGATCGTAGAAGCAATTGCGAAGAATAATGCCATGACGCCATCGGGCAACCTGCGGGTCGACAGCCTGATGTATGTAACCAGTGCGAACTCCCTGGAAGAGACCGTTAAGGATTTTGAAGACATTCCCATCATCACGAATGGCGCGACTTCCATATTTGTACATGATGTTGCTACTGTAGCCGATGCTTCCGATATCACCGTTGATTATGCACTGATCAATGGGAAAAGGTCCGTGTACATTCCTGTCGTAAAGACAGCCGATGCTTCTACCTGGAGTGTCGTGCAGAACCTGAAAGCGAAAATTCCCGAAATGCAGGGATTATTACCGGATGATGTGCACGTAAGTTATGAATTTGATCAGTCTGTTTTTGTGATCAACGCGGTGAAGAGCCTCATGACAGAGGGGATACTGGGTGCAATTCTTACCGGCCTGATGGTATTGCTGTTCCTGAAAGACTGGCGCAGCAGCCTGGTTGTGGTGATTACCATCCCCGTTTCGGTATTAAGTGCTGTACTCTTCCTCAACCTGGCAGGTCAAACTGTGAATATTATGACCCTGAGCGGTCTGGCGCTGGCTATTGGTATCCTCGTAGACCAGGCAACGGTAACAATCGAAAATATTCACCAGCATCTTGAGATGGGAAAAAATAAGCGACAGGCGATCAAAGAGGCATGTGAAGAGATTTCCTTTACCTTATTGCTGATTTTACTTTGTATCATGGCTGTTTTTGCTCCTTCCTTTGTGATGTCGGGCGTACCGCGCGCTATGTTCCTCCCATTATCCCTTTCCATCGGGTTTGCGATGATCATTTCTTTTATAGCTGCCCAGACCCTGGTACCGGTTATTTCAAACTGGTTGCTGAAAGAGGATATGTTTCATTATCATCACACCGGTGACCATGCCCATGCCGGCCTGGCGTTGGATCAGCAGGAAGTAGGAGAGGTACTGCAGCACAATCAACAGGATGCACAGCACCCGGAGGAAAATGATTATTTCCAAAGATTAAAGCAAAACCTGCTCATCAAGCTGCAGGCATGGATGCCCAGAAGAAAATTTATTGTAGTGAGCTATATCCTGCTTGCGTTTGCGGGAGCAGGTATCTGTTTCAAGGTCATCGGGGAGGATTTGTTGCCGAAAAGTAATAACGGGCAGTTACAGGTAAGGGTGAAAGAACCGGATGGTACAAGGCTTGAAAAAACAGAAAGGGATGTGAAATCGATCCTGGGCCTGATTGATTCTACGACACATGGGCATCTCGGGGTCAGTTCTGTATACATCGGTTTGATCCCCAGTAGCTATGGTTCCAGCAACCTCTATATTTTCAACAGCGGAACCCATGAAGCCGTTATGCAGGTAAACCTGGATGAAAACTATAAAGTGAACCTGGATAACCTGAAAGATGAATTACGGAAAAACATTAGGACAGCTTTTCCCGCTATTCACATTTCATTCGAACCTATTGAACTAACGGAAAAGATCATGGCTCAAGGCGCTTCCACACCGATAGAAGTCCGGGTGGCCGGTAAGAACTTTGACGATATTCAGCAATATGCCGAAAGATTGACCGATAAGCTGAAAAAGATCGATTACCTCCGGGATGTTCAGATCGCACAGCCTTTGCACTTCCCGACGATACAGATCCACATCGATCGGTTCAAATTGGCACAGATGGGATTGAACCTCACCGAAGTGGCACGCAGTATCACCGATGCCACTTCGTCCAGTCGCTTTACGGAAAAAGTGCAATGGCTGGATAAGAAAGTAGCTTATACCTACCAGGTGCAGGTGCAGGTGCCCGAATACATCATGAACTCCATCCAACAATTGCAATCCATTCCGCTTGTAAAAGGGAAGGATCGGCCGGTATTATCGGATGTCGCGCAATTGTCAACGGAAACCTTACCGGGAGAATATGACCGCTCAGGTCCCCGGCGCTTTCTTACTGTGAGTGCCAATATTTACAAGAAGGACCTTGGCACTGCTACCAGGGCCGTAGAAAATGCGGTGAAAGAAATGGGCACGCCGCCTAAAGGGTTGGTACCGGAAGTGCGGGGTATGTCTTCTTTGCTCACAGAGACGCTGAGTTCGCTGCAAACCGGCTTATTGGCAGCCATCGTGGTTATTCTCCTGTTGCTGGCGGCTAACTACCAATCTTTTGGACTAGCGATTTCCGTATTGTCGACCGTTCCGGCAGTATTACTGGGTGCGATGTTATTATTACTGATGACCGGCGCTACTTTGAACCTGCAATCTTATATGGGTATTATTATGAGTACGGGTGTTTCGGTAGCCAATGCAATCCTGATTGTCACTAATGCCGAGTCTCTGCGGCTGGAATACCGGGATCCCTTCAAAGCAGCGGCCGTCGCGGCCAGTATCCGTCTTCGTCCGATCCTTATGACGAGTCTCGCGATGGTTGCAGGTATGATACCTATGGCCAGCGGTCTGGGTGAAGCAGGTGACCAATCCGCTCCCCTGGGTCGTGCGGTTATCGGAGGCCTGATTGCATCCACACTCGCTGCATTGTTGATCGTTCCGCTGGTGTATGGCTGGATCCGACAAAAATCCGGTTATAAGTCAGTCTCTCTCTTACCTGAAAATTCCAGTCAATCTTAAATCAACTTATATGAAATACATCAGTTCTTGTATACTCGCCATAACCTTGCTTTATGCCTGTTCGCAGCCGGATAAAAAAACAAGCCCCGAACAGGCTGCTCCAGCGGTGCACTACCAACTGGATACCGTAAAAGCCGGTGGGGTGTCTACCGATCAAAAACTGCCAGCACAGCTTGCAGCCTACCAGGAAGTCAGCATCTTCCCCAAAGTGAATGGGTATGTACAATCCGTACTGGTTGATGTGGGTTCACAGGTCCATACCGGCAGTTTGCTCATGGTCTTGGAAGCGCCTGAATTGCAGGAGGCGGTGGCCCAGGCCCGGGAACGTTATTCCCGTGCGAAAGCGGATTATTCTATCGACCGGGAAAAATACAATCGCCTCATGGAAGCAGCCCGCACGCCCGGCGCCATTTCGCCCCTGGATATTTCAACGGTGAAAGCAAAAATGGAAGCCGACAGTTCACTCAGTAATGCAGAACGGGCAAACTGGCAAATGCAGCAAACCATGCTTGGCTATTTGCGGGTAACAGCACCTTTCGATGGAGTGATCACGGAGAGAAATGTGCATCCGGGTGCCTTGGTAAGCGCCGCAACCAAAGACAAGCCTATGCTCGAACTGAAACAGGTAAGTCACCTGCGTTTACAAATAGATGTACCGGAAGCTCTATCGGCGAGATTAAAACAAGGCGATACCGTTGCATTTTATGTCAGCGCTTTGCAGGGAAAAAGAATGGTGGCCACTATCAGCCGAAAATCCATGAATATGAATATGCAGTTTCGCACGGAGAGAATGGAGCTGGATGTGGCAAATCCAGATGCAGTACTTACACCCGGCATGTATGCAGATGTATTACTGCATGCTGAAGGAGATACCCATGCGATGAATGTACCCCGCAGTGCAGTAGTAACCTCTACCGAAAGAAAATACGTGCTCTGTTCTGAAAAAGGAAAGATCCGGAAAGTGGATGTCACTACCGGTAGTCTTTCTGCAGATCGTGCAGAAATTTATGGGGCCCTTCATCCGGGTGACCTGGTGGTTATCCATGCCAATGATGAAATGCGGGAAACAGGAAAATGAAAATCGAAGCCCTGCCCACCGCAGGCAGGGTAGAGAAGATCGCGGCAGAGTGAAGCGAAATAGGAGATGAAGAATAGGGCTTGGAATGAGGTTGGTTGACAATCTCATTCCAGTACTCTTCCATTCCTAATAGTGCGCAAAATCCTGCTGATAATCTCCCCGGATGCGTTCCATTGGTGGATTGAAATAGCCATAGCGCAGTTGCGGAAATTCCTCCTGTAACAATGTCATTAACTGGCGGATACCAAGTATTTCGCCGGTATCTGTGATACCGATCTGTCCGAGATACCAGTCAGGATCAATATTGAAATTGCGCCATTGGATCATGTTCAATCCGGTTTCGCGGATCAACTGACGGAGTGCTTCATACTCGGCTACACTATCGGTCATGCCCGGGAAAACAAAATAGTTGATACTGCTCCAGCCGCCATAACGCCGAACTGTTTTCAGGCTTTCCACAATATCATCAAAATAGTAATTATTCGGACGGTAATAGGCTTCGTATACCTGCCTGCGTGCTGAGTTGGTACTCACACGGATGCTATTCAGCCCTGCTTCACAAAGGGCGGCAACCGCTTCGGGTTTCGATCCATTGGTATTGATATTGATACTGCCCCGGTTGGTATGTTTTCGGATGGCAATGATGGCTTCGCGGATGGTTTCCCACATCAGGAGCGGCTCACCCTCACATCCCTGCCCGAAACTGATAATAGGATATGGGGCTTCCATCAGGTGCGGTACGGTAAATTCTACGATTTCTTCTGCGGTAGGTTTGAATAACAGTCTTTCCTGGGTAGATACAATGCCCGCTTCCTCCGGCTGAAATGAAATACAACCGATGCAGTTGGCATTGCAGGCCGGTGAACTGGGTACAGGACATTCCCATCTCCCCAAAGAGAAATTACGGGCTGCCGGACAATGATAGGTAAGACAACAGTTTTGCATCAGGTGTTGAATCAGCCGGTTATGCGGATAATGCGCCAGTAACTGTTCCGTACCTGTTTTGATTTTTGCATCATCATATCCTGCACACTCCTGCCGGATATCCTCTTCAATGCGGGTGGCAGGCACATAATACTGATCGGCTTGCCAGCCTACTGCCGTATAACAGAACAAGGGGAGGGTAGGTGCATCCGGCAGGGTTTCATAGGCCGCCAGGAAAAAACCGGTATGTGCAGGCGGAAGAAAAGCAGCAACCGCCCAGCCTTTTTCACAAAGACGCATCTCCCCGGTTTGCACGTCAATCCCGATACTGCGCCGTCCCGGTAGTTCGTATAAGTTACCGCCTTCCGGTAAGGGAATCCATTCTTCTGTCGGAACAGGATACGCATCCCATCCTGCACGACCAACGGCATACAGGCTGGTATCTTCATAAATCTGACCCTTGCCATCAGAATACAGGAGATAAGGAGATAGGGTATGCATGCGATAAAATAAGGATTAGGCAATTACGACCGGGACTTGCCCGGTAAGCCGGGAACGACAGTAAGCATTAAATTCCGGTTCATCATTCCCCGTAGCTTCCGTTGCGGTCTCCCGCTGAATGAGTTTATTATTTTGCAAATCAATCGTCAGG
>CAZAOR010000100.1:0-2900 GCA_964486805.1 uncultured Sediminibacterium sp.
GGAGGAGGCATTTGTTTGGCTGACGAACAAGTGAATTTCCACAATAGCAATCGCCCAAAGGCGTGAAGTGTTTGTGAATGATTTTTCACCTGTTTGTAACTTGAGCCTGCGTGTTTCTGTGGTAAAAACAAACCGTGAAGATAAAAGGGAGTTTGTAACATACTAAAACATTAGAAATAATCCTATGAAAAGAATAAACTATTTCATCATATTGTTCTCCATTGCCGTTTCCGCCCATGCCGCCGGTCTGACCAACGCCGTCTATTGGGATTTCGGCGCGGCCGGTTCTGGAGGAAGTCTGGCGCCATCGCAAAATCCGTGGAGTGATTTGACCGTTGGCAATTGGGGTGTCGGGAATGTTTTTCACAGCAATCCGACTTTAGCTCCAAATTCGACTTCTTCAGGTTATACGACGGCCGCAGGGTTTGCGGCCAGTGGCGCCACCAATGCGGAAGCCGCCATTGAGGCGGGCACATCCATCAATACTTCTTCGTCAACGTATTTTAGCACGTCGCTGACTTTGGACATTACTTCGCCCATTTATCTCACCATCATGGATGTTTCGTTCGGTTCGCGTTCCACCGCTACCGGCCCGACAAATCTTGCGCTATATGTGAGCACTGACGGCTTTGCTTCAGACTTCGAACAGCTTGGCACGACGACCACCGTTGTAGCGAACAGCGCGTATGCCGCCATTGATTTCTCCGACTTGTCGTTTGAAATTGACCCCGGTGAAACGCTGTCGCTACGCTTGTATGGAGTGGGAAAGGGTGGTTCCACGTCGGCAAATTGGCGTGTGGATGATTTCGCCATTGTCATGACGCCGGCTGCCATACCGGCGCCTGAGCCTTCAGAGATGGTCTTGGCAACTTTGAGTGGGTTAATAGGCTGGGTCGTCCTGCGCCGCAAGTTTTAATCTGTTTTATGCCATGTGTCGTGGCTACTAAAAGAGTTGGGGTTGCCAGTCGGGCTTTTACACTGATTGAGTTGCTGGTTGTCATCGCCATCATTGCCATTTTGGCGGCGGCGCTTTTGCCGGCTCTGGCGAAAGCCAAACAGCGGGCGCTACAAGCCAATTGCCTTTCTAATCTGCGCCAATGGGGAATGTCCATCCAAATGTATTCACCGGATAACAATGACTGTCTTCCGCGAGATGGAATGCCGGTGGGCGATGCTGAATATCCGGATTCAGGCAATGCCGGCAATCCCAGAGACCCCGTTGCCTGGTTTAACGTGCTGCCGGATTTATTGAATGAACATCCCTTGAGTTACTACGCTTCTCAACCCGGTTATGCCTACCAAAAATTTCCTCCTTTCAATGGGGGTAAAATGTGGGAATGTCCCGGCTCAAGTCTGACGGTGGCGGAAGCCAAAAAAGTAACGGGGGCCGGCGCGGGCGGTTTTTTCAGTTACGGCATGAACATTGACTTAAAAAGGGTCAATGCCTCTCCATATACCAAGGCCATGGATTATCCGGCCATGCCCAAAATGTCTTTCTTAAGACAACCGGCGGCAACCGTGTTTATGTTTGACATCGTTTTCAACCCCAACACTGAGAAGGATGTCAATGGTTCCCCGACCTACAATTCGGTAAATCCGGCCGGGCGTCAAAACAGTTTTGCCTCGCGCCATAACAAAGGCGGCATCATCAACTTTTTTGACGGTCATGCGGCTTATTTCAAACTATCTTACATCCAAAAGAATCCTTCCAGCGGCGGCGAGAAAGAGCCTTTGTTGCCGGATGTGATTTGGGATGTTCCCTACCGTCTTCATTGAGCCACGCATAAAAGCTTAATTCATAATTTATGAAACGAAAATTCATCCTGTCTTCTTTGATCACAACCTTTTTCTCTATTGCCGCCGCGTTTGCGCAGACGACGATTGCCGATTGGACTTTTGACACTTCTCAACCAACTACTGCCGGCCCCATCGCCCCTGAAATCGGGAGCGGAGAAGCCACGGCGGTGGGTTTGACTTCGATTACTGACACTGCGGGCAATCCGGGTAAATCATTCAGCGGGCCGGGTTGGGATGTTGGCGATTATTGGCAATTTCAGGTCAGCACACTCGGTTTGGAAACCATTTCTGTTTCTTACGATCAGGAAAGCAGCGGCACCGGACCGAGTCAATTCGCCTTGGAATACAGCACTGACGGCGTTAATTTCGCGACTTATGGGGATGGGAGCGGATATTCGCTCGGAACCACAGCCAATAAATGGATTTCCACCTCCATTGATTTGAGTTCCATCCCGGAATTGAACAACGCCTCGGCGGTTTACTTTCGCGTGGTTGATATTTCAACCACTTCCATCAACGGCGGCGCCGTTGGTTCCAGCGGCACCAGCCGCATTGATAACTTTATTGTGACGGCTTCGGATTTTGTCGCCACGACCGGGGCCCCTGTGATTTTTACGGACGTGCAAAGCACAAATGCCGCGGTCGGACGAACAGTTACTTTGAATGTCGTCGTTTCGGGCAGCGATCCGTTAAGTTATCAATGGTATTATCCGGATTTGAACACGCCCTTGGCCGATACCGGGAACATTTCAGGTTCCAGCAGTTCAATGTTGACCATCAGTGAAATAACCACCAACCAAAGTGGAAATTATCAGGTAATTATTTCCAATGCATCCGGCTCAATCACCAGCGCTGTCGCTCACGTGGAAGCCATAGTGCCGATTGCAACCAACATCGCCTATTTGAGAACGTTGCAAGATCCCGTTAATTGGGCGCCGACGGACACAACGAATCTTTATGCTGTTCAAGGCACGGTCACGACATACGTGAGTTCGACAGCGGCCGGCAACGCGGAATTTTACATTCAGGACGACACCGGCGGCATGGCCGTTTATGTCGCCGGCGGGACTGATGTTCCGGACGCGGGAACCGTGGTGCAAGTC
>CAZAOR010000101.1:0-3930 GCA_964486805.1 uncultured Sediminibacterium sp.
ATGTAATGGACCGTACCGGTGATGCGCCAGGCGCCAACGATGATGGCAGTGGTAGTGCGGCTGTTATTGAGTGCGCACGTATTATGAGCAAACACAGTTTTCCCGCTACCCTCATTTTTGTAACGGTGAGCGGAGAAGAACAGGGATTATTAGGTGCCTATTACATGGCCAATAAAGCTAAAAAGGAAGATTGGGATATTGAAGCGGTACTGAACAATGATATCATGGGCAGTAACAACAGCAATGAAACCAATATCATTGACAATACGCGTGTCCGGGTTTTCAGTGAAGGATTACCTGCTTATGAAACAGAGAAATCGGCTAAAATGATTCGTCAGCTTGGACTGGAAAATGACGGAAAGGCCCGCCAGTTGGCACGCTATGTAAAAGAGATTGGAGAAAGATATGTCGACAACCTGCAGGTAGTGATGATATACCGCAATGATCGTTTCCTGCGCGGCGGTGACCATACGCCTTACGTTGAAAACGGTTATGCAGCGGTTCGCATAACTGAAATGAACGAGAATTTCACACATCAACACCAGGATGTTCGTGTAGAAAATGGCATCTCTTATGGCGATCTCCCGGATCGGGTAGATTACGAGTACCTGCGCAAGAATACCGGGATGAATCTTGCCAATCTTGCCAATCTTGCCAAAGCGCCGCCTATGCCCCTGGAGGTAAGAATCGAAACGAGAAGGCTCACCAATACCTCTTCCTTGATGTGGAAAGCGCCTGCCACCGGGAAAGTAAAAGGTTATTACATCCTGATGCGCGAAACTACCAGCCCGGTATGGCAGAAAAAAATATTTACCACCGAAACGGCGTATACCCTGCCATATTCAAAGGATAACTATTTTTTTGCCGTACAAAGTGTCGGGGAGACCGGCAACGAAAGCCTGCCGGTTGTTCCGGGTATTGCAGGAAGATAAAGCAATATTGAAGTACGAAGTATAAAACAGGTATGTCACTCATGCAACCTTACGTGTTTTCTAGCACAGTTCTTAATGAGACGGTTTTGTCTCAAAGTGAAGGTGTATTCGGAATGCCAGTAAAAAATGTTTATAATTGAATTCTTAACGCCCTGTATGGAAAATTTCCCTGATAAAACTAAAGGCTTTGGATATACTCCGGAAGATTTTGCCATAGCCGAGGATTATTTGAACCATATAGATATTCAATGAACTGAAGAGTTGGTAAGCCAGTAAACCCGACCAAGTTAGGTACAGGTTTCTAGTTTTATGATTTGCTGTTATCCCTTAGCACATCACTAATAAAATCCGGCTTATAGCTATTTTCGGGTTCCCGGACCGCATTGACAATTTGTTTCCATGAATTGTGACTTTTTTATTCGCCAATTCAAAAATTAACCGTTTTAGTTAATTCAAAAAGCGCGAATTTCCGGGGGAACTGACACCTATACCCCTCTGGGTACCTGCCGGCCCGCTGATTCAACCCCCCTCTCTCCGCCTTCATGGTATTCGGCATCTTCGTTCACATCCCACAAATTATAGATCTCTTTCCCTGCAATAATATTTTGTGCAGCCAGCATGGCCGTCATCATGCTGTGATCCTGGTTATTGTATTTGTGCATACCGTTACGGCCAACCAGATATAAACCCGGGTACTGCTGCAGCGCCTCACGCACGAGGGCTACTTCTTCCTTATAGGTTTGATCATATACCGGGTAGGCTTTGGGCTGGCGTACCACATACCCGTCAACCACGGCAGCCCCATGTGTCAGCCCGATTTGTTCAATTTCTTTTTTGGCCTGGTCAATCAGTATGGCATCATCGCTGGTCCATAAACCATCTCCTTCAAAACAGAAGTATTCGAGTCCATAACAGGCCATGGAAGGGTCCGGAACCATATACGGACTCCAGGATTTAAAATTCTGTATACGACCCACTTTCACACTGGGATCATGAATATAGATCCAGTTGTCGGTAAAAGCATCTTCATCTTTACAGATCAACACCACGGTAAGAAAATCACGATAACTTAATTGCTGCGAAGCGGTATAAGCGGTTTCGGGAAAACGAGGTTGCAGGGAAGCGATCAATTCCCGGATAGGGGCAGAAGAGAGTACATGCGTGAAGCCTGTCCATACCCGGTTATCCGTGGTAGTAATTGTCCATTCGCCATTCGCAAGTTGTACGCCCTTTACACCGCAGTTCATTTCAACACCAACACCCATGGCTTTGCATTTGGCTGTGCAGGTTTCCCACATCATGCCCGGGCCATATTTGGGATAGCGGAAGGAATCGATCAGGGTTTTGATGACTTTGTCCTTGTCGGATGCTTCCTTTTTGGGTTTGAACAATGCATTCCAGATAGCGCTGCTCAATGAAAGTCCCTTGATCCGTTGTGCGGCCCAGTCGGCAGAGATCTTTTTACACGGGATGCCCCATACTTTTTCAGTGTACGTTTTGAAAAAGATATTGAAGAGGCGTCTTCCGAACTGGTTTACGACCCAGTCTTCAAAATTATCCGGATTCTTTACAGGGAATGCCCTGGCACGGAGATAGCTGAATACACAGAGTGCACTTTCCATGATACCAAGTTTCCGTAAAGCATCAAATGCTACCAGGGGGTATGAAAAAAATTTCTTGTTGTAATAGATACGGGAACTGCGGGGGCGTTCGAGCATTTCATCGCCCAGTATTTCCGTCCAGAAATCCTCCACTTCTTTGGATTTGGAAAAAAACCGGTGACCACCGATATCAAAATGGTAGCCTTTGTAGGTTTCTGTCCGGGATATCCCGCCAACATATTGCGGATCTTTCTCAAAAACCTGCACAGATACCTCTGCTTTTCCCAACAGATAGGCAGCAGTCAATCCTGCAGGACCCGCCCCGATGATGGCCACTTTTTTAGACATCTGATTATTTTAGTTAACCGGATGGTTTAATCCGGGGCCAAAGATGTGAAATTATTAGCTTCGGCCCTATTTTTGAAATACCAATCTCATAACCACTGCTCATGACCAAGATTTATCACCGACCCTTCGATGCACTCAGTCCTGCTGAATTATATGCCATGCTCCGGCTGCGCAGTGAGGTATTTGTAGTGGAGCAGAACTGTGTATATCCAGACTTGGATAACAAGGATATTGCCTGTCACCACCTGTTTATCTGGGATCATGAGGTGTTGGTAGCCGGTGCCCGGCTATTGCCCCCGGGGCTTTCTTTTCCGGAAATATCGATTGGGCGTGTCGTGAGTGCTCCTGCAGAACGCAGGAAAGGATGGGGCAAAGTGTTGATGCGTTCCGCCATCAAAGCCTGCGGGGAACTGTTTGGCGAGGGACCGATCCGCATTGGTGCACAATTGTACCTGCAGGCATTCTATGAGGGGTTCGGCTTTGAGGTAATCGGAGACACTTACCTGGAAGATAATATCCCCCATATCGGCATGATCAGGCGCCTATGATCATTTTCCCCTCATTTTTTCCCGGTCAGTTCCGGCCGGAGATAGGTGGCCGTATGACTTTTCACACCAGAGCGGATCATTTCTTCCGGGGTACCCTCAAACAGGATCCTGCCACCTCCGTCACCTCCTTCGGGTCCGAGATCAATAAGATGATCCGCCATTTTGATTACATCCAGGTTATGTTCAATTACCAGTACCGTATTCCCCCTGTCCACTAATTTATGCAGCACATCCAGTAAATGCTGAATATCCTGAAAATGCAGGCCCGTGGTAGGTTCGTCCAGGATATAAAACGTTTTGCCGGTATCTTTCTTACCCAATTCGGTTGCCAGTTTTACACGTTGCGCTTCTCCCCCGCTGAGGGTAACAGCAGATTGGCCGAGCGTGATATACCCCAGTCCCACATCCTGTAACACCTTGATTTTCCGGTACAGGTAATTGATTGGCTGAAAAAAAGCCGTTGCTTCATCCACCGTCATATTGAGCACATCACTGATGGAT
>CAZAOR010000102.1:0-13815 GCA_964486805.1 uncultured Sediminibacterium sp.
TCAGGACAGATGGTTTGGCGGGGGGACAGATCTCACCCCTTATTACCTGTTTGAAGAAGATGCCATTCATTTTCACCAGGTTTTGAAAAACACCCTCGATCCATTCGGAACAGCGCTGTATCCCCTGTATAAAAAACAATGTGATGACTACTTCGTAAACACCCATCGTGACCAGGAAACCAGGGGAATCGGCGGTATCTTTTACGACCACCTGCGGAACACAGACAACATGACGCATGATGACCTGTTACGTTTCCAGCAGGCCAATGGATATGCGTTTTTAGATGCTTATCTGCCAATCGTACGCAAGCGAATGGATATGCCCTACGGAGAAAGAGAAACCGAATGGCAGGAGATCCGCCGTGGTCGCTATGTGGAATTTAATTTGCTGCATGACCGTGGTACTTTATTCGGATTGAAAACAAAAGGACGAATCGAAAGCATCCTCATGAGTCTGCCCCCGCGGGCAAGATGGATATACAATCACCAGCCGGAACCCGGCAGTGCCGAAGACAAACTATTCCAGGTTTGCCGCTGCCCTGTTGACTGGCTAAGCTAATATGGAACCTTATGCAACTGAACAGAAGAAACCGCATCCTGCGCAAATCACCCGCTATCCGTGCCATGGTGGCGGAAACCCGTTTGATGCCGGAGGATTTTATCGCGCCCTTATTCATCGATGAAGGAGAAGGGGTCCAGACCGAAATAATATCCATGCCCGGTTATTATCGCCGCTCGCTGGACCTGACCCTGAAGGAAATAGAGACGCTGCACTCACTCGGAATCCGTTCCGTCCTGCTGTTCATCAAATGCAGGGATGAATGGAAAGACAATACCGGCAAGGAATCCTGGAATCCCAATGGTCTGATGCAAAGAAGTGTGCGCGCCATCAAACAGGCATTCCCGGATATCGTGGTTATGACGGATGTGGCATTAGATCCTTATTCCTCATATGGGCATGATGGCATTGTGGCCAATGGCGAGATACTCAATGATGCTACTGTTGAGGCCTTGGTACAGATGAGTTTGAGTCATGCGGCTGCCGGTGCTGATTTCGTGGCCCCGAGCGATATGATGGATGGCCGTATAGGTGCAATCCGGCAGGCCCTCGAAACAAACGGGTATGGACAAACCGGCATCATGAGCTACAGTGCAAAATATGCTTCCTGTTTTTACGGGCCTTTTCGTGATGCACTGGACAGTGCACCCGGGTTTGGTGACAAGAAAACCTACCAGATGAATTATGCCAACCGCCTGGAAGCGATCAAAGAAACGCTGATAGATGTAGAGGAAGGTGCCGACATCCTGATGGTAAAACCCGCACTGGCCTATCTTGACATTATCCGGGAAGTAAAAAACGCAGTAACATTACCTGTGAGCGCCTATCAGGTCAGTGGTGAATATGCCATGATCAAAGCCGCAGCGAAGATGGGCTGGCTGGATGAAAACAAAGCGATCCTGGAAACACTCACGGCTATCAAGCGAGCCGGAGCAGATTTGATCGCGACGTATTTTGCAAAGGAAATCGCCGAGTTAATGAAACACGTATAATTAACCAGAATGAGTACATAAATAATTGAGACACCAAAAAAATGATAGATTTTTAATGAAAGGTGAAAAATCAAGATCATTGAGCGCGTATGTACTATCAAAACAATTGCTCAAAACTGGAACTTCCATTGGAGCCTTGGTTTGCGAAGCAGCGTTCGCACAAAGCAGATCTGACTTCATCAACAAAATGTCGATTGCATTAAAAGAGGGTAACGAAACTGGCTATATACCAATGAGCCATTTAAAAAACTGATTAAAAATTGTACTGCAATCATTGCTATTCCTATTACGTTTATAAAAACCTCAAAATCGAGGTTATAATTATTCTTTTTCCCAAATATTCACGCTTCACTTCATTTTTTTCATTATTCATTTAACCCATGAACACTTCAAAAAGCTCTGCCCTTTTTTCCCGCGCCCAGCAATCCATTCCAGGCGGTGTAAATTCGCCGGTTCGTGCTTTTAAAAGTGTGGGCGGTACGCCGTTGTTTATCCAGAAAGCGGATGGTGCTTATCTGTATGATGCAGATGGTAACCGATACCTGGATTATATCGCATCCTGGGGGCCAATGATCCTGGGACATGCACATCCCCGGGTCATAGCGGCTATTCGCGAAAAGGCATTGTTATCAACTTCCTATGGCGCGCCTACCGAACTGGAAATAGAAATGGCCGAGTTAATCCGCTCGATGGCTCCCAATGTCGACCTGGTTCGTATGGTCAGCAGTGGCACCGAAGCCTGTATGAGTGCTTTGCGCTTAGCCAGGGGATACACCGGCAGAAATAAATTCATCAAATTTGAAGGCTGTTATCATGGTCATGCAGATGCTTTTCTGGTAAAAGCTGGCAGCGGCTTGGCCACCTTCGATATACAAACCGTACCAGGGATCACTGCAGGCGTATCAAACGACACGCTCACCTGCGCATACAATGACCTGCCGGCAGTAGAAAGATTGGTATCCGAGCACAAAGGCCAGATTGCTGCCATTATCCTGGAACCCGTTGCCGGTAACATGGGCTGTATTTTGCCAGAACCCGGATTTCTCGAGGGTATCCGCCGCCTCTGTAACCAGGAATCCATCCTGCTGATTTTTGATGAAGTCATGACCGGATTCCGTCTAGCACCTGGCGGCGCACAGCAAAGATTGGGCATTGATGCTGACCTCGTAACCTATGGGAAAGTGATCGGGGGCGGTTTGCCGGTTGGCGCATTCGGTGGCAGGCGCGCTATCATGGAAAAAATTGCACCATTAGGCAATGTATACCAGGCTGGCACCCTGAGCGGCAACCCCCTTGCCATGATCGCGGGGTATACCACCCTGCAATTATTACAGGAAAACCCCGGCATCTATACGGAACTGGATCAAAAAACTGCTTATCTCGAGGAAGGACTGGCAACAGCGGCTTCAGAAGCTGGTATACCTTATGTAATAAACCGACTTGGATCGATGATCAGCCTGCATTTCAGTGAACATCCCGTAACAAATTTTGCCAAAGCTGCCACCGCTAATAATGACCGGTTTAAGCTTTTCTTTCATGCCATGCTGAAACGGGGTATTTACCTGCCGCCCTCCGCTTTTGAAAGCTGGTTTCTCAACAATGCCCTCAGCTATTCAGACCTGGATACTACCATACAGGCCGCAAAAGAAAGCCTGAAGGGATTGAAGAACCAAGCATGAAAACCGAATTACCAGGCTGACCCCAGATTCCTCCTGCTTGGCAATTCTTACGGAGACCATTGTATTTGGAGCAGATATAATCTTAATGAACCTGCATCACCTCCGGCAGCCTGTTATTTTTGGATAGTCGTAGTTTGGGGGACTTTACGGATACGGTATTACCATCTCAGGAAGCATTTTCATTGCTGCGGGTATTCCCATCTTAGTATCGTAAAAGCTATCTTTATTGTATGAAAATCGTTTTCTTCTCGGCCCAGCCTTACGACCGCGATTTCTTTGAGCGTTTCAATGCTTCGCGGGGGTTTGAGTTGCATTTTTTAGATGCCACACTGGAAGAATCAACGGTCCCGCTCCTGTCTGCTGCTGATGCCGTATGTGTGTTCGTGAATGACCAGGTAAATGCTGCGGTAATTCAGCAACTTGCTGCCAGGGGCGTGAAAGTGATTGCCCTGCGTTGTGCCGGTTTCAACAATGTGGATCTTGAAGCAGCCCGGAAACATGGATTGCATGTTTGCCGAGTACCTGCGTATTCGCCGGAGGCAGTAGCAGAACATGCGCTGGCCCTGATTCTTACGCTCAACCGGAAAACCCATAAAGCCTATAACCGGGTACGGGAACAGAATTTTTCCCTGCAGGGACTTTTAGGTTTCAACCTGCATGGCAAAACCGTAGGGGTGATCGGAACAGGCAATATCGGTAAAGCATTCTGCAGGATCATGCTGGGAATGGGATGCCGGGTAATTGCTTTTGACCTGATTGCGAACCGGGAACTGGCGGAAGCAGGTGTGGAATACCTGCCATTACTGGATGTACTGAAAGCCGATATCATATCCCTGCACTGTCCGCTCAACGAGGGTACACACCACCTGATACAGGCTGCTACCATTGCGGGTATGAAAAAGGGCGTCATGCTGATTAATACCAGCCGGGGTGCCCTGATACATACACAGGATGTGATTGATGCCCTGAAATCCGGCAGGATTGGTTATCTTGGGATGGATGTGTACGAGCAGGAAGAACATTTGTTTTTCCGGGATCTGTCTGCCAATATTATCCTGGATGATACGATCCAACGGCTGATGAGTTTTCCGAACGTGCTGATCACCGCTCACCAGGCGTTTTTCACCGATGAAGCCCTGAGTCAGATTGCTGATACAACGTTAAATAGCGTTGCAGAACTCTTAAATAGGGATAATTTAACCAACCGGGCAGCGCTATTGGTATAAAATTTATCTGATATTCGTAACAGAACCTTTAATTCGGTCAGATCATGCGCAACAAACCCCTGCTTTTTGGCTCTCTCCTGGCAATGATGCTGCTGGTTTGGGCCTGCCAGAAAGAGTACAGCCTGGAAAATGGCGGCTTCAATGGCACTGCTACCGGTGAACTGGTAGATTCACTGGGGAATTGCAAATCTGTGGATATTCATGGAAGTTACCAGGTGGATACCCCGCTGGTTGCGACTTCCAATTACGTGAATGTCAATGTCAACTTTACCTCACAAGGCAAATACAAGATTTATACCGATACCGTCAATGGCATGTGGTTCATTGATTCAGGCTATGCCCTCAGTACCGGGGCCAATGTCGTAAAACTAAAGGGATACGGAACGCCTATCCTGAATAAAACCTCCGACTTCACCCTGATATTCAACAATACCCAATGTGCATTTTCCATAAATGTTGGCGGTAGTGCGGGCACCGGAGGCAGTGGCAGTTCCGGCGATTATTTCCCGACAACCACCGGTTCCAGTTGGGTATATGATTATATTCCAAAACTGGGGTCAGTTGATACATTTACGGTTACCGTTGCGCCAGGACAGATACAATATGATACCCTGGTTTATTCCCGTTTTGCCACCCGGTTGCAGGATACTTTCTATTTCGCCAAAGATGGCCTGGGTACTTACTATGCCCTGAGTACGGTAGATTTCGATTATACACTTGTTTTCGATACCATTCCAAACTTCTATATCAGCTATCCTTTCCTGAAGGAAAATGCCAATGTAGGTGATTCCTGGTCCAGCGGCACCTACGGGCCGGTTTGGACAGGCGGGCAAAGAGGTACGGCCAAAGCGGTATTCACGATCATCTCTAAAAACACCAGTCCGTATACCATTGGCGGAAAAACCTACCAGAATGTGATCAATGTGCAGCGGGATATTATGTTCCTGCCGGATGGGGGAAGCAGCTATTCGACCCTGCTGAGAGGTAACTCCTATTATGCAAAAGGATATGGCCTTATTGACCAGGTTTTCCAGGTAACCCCGGCCCAGAGTGTATCGCTGTACCAGACACCTGTGATCAAATAAAGCAAGGGATTCCTGTGTCCTGTTTGCTCGGGTAAGCTAGCCGGTAGCTTGATTGCAGACTCCCCGGCACATCAACCCCGTGTATAATACTTACCGTTATTATGGAAATCACAGGTATAGGTTTTTCCATCCCGGATATCCTTGACTTTCACACCATGATGGCCCGTCGTATCCTTCCCGTTATTATCATTAAAAGTAGATCCCGAGTCCTGGTCAATTTCATAATCCGTGCGTTGTCCGCCAAACATCCTAACCAGGGAATCCTGCATATTTCTTTTCTGGCTGTTGGTAACGGTTCGAACAAATTGTGCTACATCGGAAGCTGCCATCGCCTGCAGAGCTTTCAATTGCATTGCCTGGGGGCTGCTATTGGCCATTACCTGCCAGCCCCGTTGTTGTTGGATTTCCGGCCGGTTGTCCACCAATTGGGCAGTTACGCCGTTACCGGCAATCTGGGATATCCTGCCGGCAGCAACTGTATTCCGCTCGGCCTTGTCTGAATAGGATTTCATAAAAGCATTTTTTTCAGAAACCAACACCGTCCCTAATCCGGGAATAAGATACAAACAATCAGGCAATTTCAAAATGGAGGCCGAAATTGATAAGGTTAGTGGCGGCTGACGGCTTTTAATCCGATAATAGAACCAATCAGGGTAATCAGAAAAAAGATGCGCCAAAAGCCCGCGGGGTCTTTGAAAAAGAAAATACCCATCAAAGCGGTACCTACCGCCCCGATACCAGTCCATACGGCATAAGCCGTACCGATGGGCAGGGAATGGGAAGCTTTCATCAGCAGCAACATACTGATAATCAGTGAAACCAGGAAACCCGCATACCAGCCATAAACTGCTGTTCCCGTGGTTTCCCTTGCTTTGGCAAGACAGGAAGCAAAAGCTATTTCAAAAAAGCCGGCAAGCACGAGAATGAACCAGTTCATATTGAAAGCTATTTTATTGAAAGGAAATAATGCACCGCTAAACTAAGGCCCAGATTTTGGCAGAAAGCAAATTAAAACCTAAAAAAGAAAAAGTTGGCTGGTAGCTATTTTTGACTTTCGGCGCCTGTTATCATCTTTCATTTTTTAGTACTGACCTGATAGCGGAATCTTTTTGCTGAGGTGTGTACTGGTAGTGATACTGGTACAAAGCCCCCTCCCAGTCGCCATAATTGGCATTGGGCAGCACAATGAATTTTTTTCCAAAATCCGATGCTATGGAACGGACTTCCATTGTGCGTTCTGTCATCGGGCGGTTGCCATCAAACAGCGCGGTGAAATCGGCGAGATTATCTCCTAAAAGTAAAACGATTTCATGCGTGGCGGCAATCATGTGGCGGCGCGCTTCTTTACTGGATGTTCCCGCCCTCGTCAGCAGGTGTGCCTCATCGGCGTCAGGAAATCCGTATTTTTTAAGGTTAGCAAGGGTTCCCACTCGTTCTTTTTCTTCCCGGTTGGTAATATAAAAAATCTCCACCTGGTGTGCGGCGGCATATTTGAAAAAGGTCAATGCACCAGCCAGGGTATCAGCATCCCCGCGGCTGGTCCAGGCAGTCCAACTGGCAAGCGTATAATCTTTTCCCTGCAAGGCCTGGTGCACGGCATAGGGGCTGTTATCCAGGATGGTTTCATCAATATCTGTAACCACCGCCCTGGGTTTCGCGGATGCGCCTTTTTTCAAATCCTGGTCGAGCCGGAGCCTGGCGATATTATATGCCTGCAGGCATAGCGCCTGGTATTCTGCAGCCTTCTGTTCATAAGCGGCAGTGAAAAGCTTGGCCGATGCGATCGGGTTATAAATGGGGTGCGCAGTTCCGTCTATCGATTTAGGTGAACTGCAGGCTGTTGCTGCAATCAGCAGACTTACCGAAAATTTCTTCATGCGGTCCCGATTAAAATGTGAAAATAAGGTTTAACGGCGACTGAAAACGGACACGGGACCTTAAGCAGTCAGTTTTACCAGGACGCAACTAAGAACATTTCTCCGCTTGCCGGACGCAAGCCATCCTTTCTTGCAGCAAAATAATCCTGCATTTCATTGGTAGCGATCGTAGTGATATTCTTGAATCCAGCCGAGGCTGCCAGGGATTTTAATGCAGCTGCTGTAAAAAAGCTGATAAACGGGGTGCCTGCTTCTCTTGCGCCTTTTTCCCCGATTACCTGGATCATCTGATCCTCTTCATCGAGTAAATGAATCGGAAGATAAAAGGTCATCGCCAATGTAGAGCCGGGCGCCATCGTTGCAATTTGTTGCAGGGTGCTCAGGATTGCTTCCTGTGTCAGGTAAATACTTACCCCGGTACAAGCAATGATGGCTGGCTTTGAGAGGTCAAATCCCGATTGAATCAGTTTGTCAAACCAGGATGCTGTCTCAAAATCAACCGATACAAAATGCAAATAGGATGGCACACCCCAACCCAGCTCATGCAGCCTTCGCTGTTTCCAGTTTACGGTATCGGGCTGATCAATTTCATATATCTGTAACCTGTCGATGCGATCAGCATTCCGCTGAGCGAAGCTGTCAAGCCCTGCGCCAAGGATAACGTATTGATATACCCCTTTCCCGACCTGGTCCAGCACCAGGTCTTCGATAAACCTGGCACGGGCAACAATCGATGCCCGTAAGCGCCTGGTAAATACCATGTCCGGCTGTTCCTCCCATCCCGCAGCCGGTGCAATCAATTGCAGTCCGATCCGGTCTTCCAGGATATGGGGTGCTGAATCCGCCTGTACATGTAAGGCTCTCCACAGGGCAGTGCGTACAGCCGTATGATCGGGTATGCCTGTATGTTTTTCAGATTCCGGCATCATGTCTTTTTTCTAGAGTTGTTACGGAATAATGATCCGGGTGTGTGGCAGGTCTTCTTGGAGGGGTTGAATTTACCCGTACCGGCCAAGAGACTTTCTCAGCACCCTGTTTCAGGAATGCAATGCTTCCCTGTCCTTCTGATAATATTTTGCCCATCCGTTATTGATGGAAAACAATAATTGTTTGCCGATAATACTTTCCATCCAAACCGGCAGGAAAAAATGTCTATCTGCGCTAAAATAATCATAATACCGGTGATCCGTATGCGCATGCGTATCGTAGGCGTGGCGGGCAGCGAAGTCGCCGCAAAAAGTAGCCCAGGGCAGTCCCACGCAGCCCAGTACAAAATGCAGCCAGGGTGCGTTTTCGTCCTTGACGATTGTTGGAAGCAGGTCGCGGGTAGTATCAATCCTGCCAGGCCAATACTGGATAAAGCGCAGGTTTTTTAATTGCGGGAATTTCTCTTTGAAATCCCTGATTACCCGGTTGATAACACGTGCCGAATGGGTGTCATTTTTTGCAAAGGTTGTCAGCATATCTCCTCCGCCTAATAGGATCCGGTTATCACCGGTAAGCCTGAAATAGCTGTAGACCAGCGTGGAGTCCCAGCATTGAAACCGACCCTGCGGAAAGATAGCCGCAACCATTGCATCGCTCAGCGGTTCGCTGATTGAAAGGAAGGTTTGGGCATGAAAAATGTTTCTGGCAAAATGCGAAAGCCTGGTTTCCAGTTTATCTGCACAGAAAATAACCTGCCCGGCGGTAACGGAACCGAGATGTGTTTGTACACAGTGATCTGTTACAGACAAAACTTCCGATGCCTCATATATTTCAATACCATGATCCAATAGCAGTTTCTTCATTCCCTGGCAATATAAAAGTGCATCTACCCCATAAGTGCCTTTGTAACGGACGGCCCCGCTATATCCATTTGATCCGATGATAGCCGGCAACTCATGGGCGGTATACAGGGTTTGGTCAAAACCCAGTGTTGTGCGTGATGCCATTTCTTCCCGGATTGCTTCCCAACCACTTTTCCCGATTCCAAGGAAAAGACTGTCCTGCACCTGAAGATCGCAGGGTATTTGATGTGCTTTTATCCGGGATGCCATCATTTCAACTCCCGTAGTTGCAACCTGCCAAAGATCGGCGGCCCCTGCTTTCCCGAAACGCCTTAATAGCTGCGATAATTCCAGTTCACTGTCGGGCGTCAAAAAGCCGGCGCTCTTGCCGGAAGAACTTCCACCGAAAATATTTTTCTCAAGCATCACCACCCTGAGCCCTTTCCCGATCAGGGCATATGCCGCTGAGATTCCGGCAGCGCCGGCACCTACAATGACAATATCTGCTTTGATCTGCGAACACAGCGGGGGTTGTATGGGCTCCCGGATACCCAGTAAGGTAGTGAACCACCAGTTCTGTAAAATCATGCCATGCGATTTTTCTGCGGATGTTATGCAGCAAAGGCATCGCTATCTTATGCGATGGGCAACAAATAACAATTCAGGGTAAACTCTGTAAAAGTCTGTACAATGACAATTTAGTGCATTACCAGAGGAATTCCAAATACAGGATATACAAACGCGATTGAAAACAAATACCAAAAGCTGAATTTGAATAACCAGCTTGACAGATAACTATACGAGTCCGTTTAGCCTATTGTCATTGCGTTCAATCTGTCAGTTGATGACGGGTAAAGCCCTCCATTATCCCGCGCAGGATCTTTGTTCTTACAAACCGGGGCAGGATGCGCAGGGAATACAATAAAATTTTTGCATAAACACCAGGAACAACCATCGGTCCTTTACCCAGCGCTGCTAAAATCGGCACACTGATCTGGGATGGTCGGGATGCCCGATTCATCCGCATACCGGCCCTTTCCCCAAAGCCGCTGTCAACAGGACCCGGTGTTGCATATAATACATCAATATTGAATGCTTTCAACTCGACCGATAAAGCTTCCGCAAATGATTGCACATAGGCTTTGGTGGCGGCATAATTCGCTGCAAATGGCACTCCCTGAAAAGCAACCAGTGAGCTTAAAAAAATAAATCCGCCGCGCTTCTGTTCCAGAAACTTCTGGCAAAAATAATGGGTCAAGTATAGCACGGCTGCACAGTTTAACCGTAACATATCCATCTCCGTTTCAACTGCATTTTTCAGGAATTGGCCAGAAGTGCCAAATCCTGCATTATTGATCACGAGCCCGATTTCCAGGTGCTTTGCTGCAGTAATAAGTTTTTCCAAACCTGCCATTTCAGAAAGATCTGCTTCGATCATTCTTATCTCAATACCCCACCGGTGGGCCATTTCCGGTTCTGCATCTTTCCATTTGTCCAGGTTCCTGGCATTGAGCAGCAGGTTAAACCCTGCACGGGCCAATTCCGTTGCCAAGGCTAACCCGATACCTGAACTGGCACCTGTTACAAGCGCCCAGGCACCATATTTTTCTCTAAGCCTGTCTCTCTGCTTTGCTGATAAACCCATAGAAGAATTTTCGGCAAAGCTTGGGCGATCCCGTTTAAAAAACGATAACAAATGTTAAGCATTTGATGAGGGAAGGTTTTCTCCGGAAGCTGGTCTCCCGCCTTTAAAAAGGTCCCGGAACACAATTATTCAATGGAACCCATGGGATTACAAAATAATACAACAGGCCTTTTCAACTGTCCCAATTCTAAATCTTACAGGCTTTACCATGAGGGAAAAAATGCATAAGTATTTCCGAAATTTTCATTGGCCACCGGTACAAATAAATACCACAAGAGAGCGTGGAATAATGCAGGAACATCCTCCCCTGCTGTTATCCGGATAAAGAGCTTGTTTTTTTCAGTATCCAATCCATACGACAGGATATCCTGATGCGTATTGCTGATAACATATTCTGCCAAGGGATTGTTTCTAGCAAAAAGCTTAATTGCGCTTTCTCCCCATAGGCCGGTATAGCTATTCGCATACCATTTTTCAGGCTCCATTTTTAAACGTAATATTTCTTTATGGTCTCTGACTTCAATGATTGTGCGCCAGAACCCGCTCCGTTTGATCTCATAGTTTTCGCCGTTCATTCGAAAAACAGCAGCCGATTGGAGGTTGCTGAAATTCAGTTCCATTTCACCGGTTTTTTCCCCTTTTATCAAGAAATCGTACAGAAAGTCATTCTTTTTTACCCAAACGGTATTTTCCATAATTGACTGTTTATGCGTACCAGGTACCGCCATTTTTATTTTTCACAGGCCTGTTTCAGTAAACGCAGCCAAAGCAAAGTTCCTTTTTCCAGACTGGCCTGGAAGGCCTTCCGGAAGAGGACAGCCAAAAAACCATCCATGCTTTCTTCTACGGTAACAATTGTAAGGCCGTTTTGTTCATGAAAAGTCCAGTTATGTATGGCATAAAGTCCCATAGTTTTACCCTCCCAACCAAAAAAGGAAAATGGTTCAACGGTATGCAGGACTGATTGGATTTTGGCACCGCCGGATTTCCAGGTAAAGCCGGTTCCGGGTATTAATGCTCCCTGAATGTTCGCCCGGGCGATGCCGGTTTGCCATTGAGGCCAGTCATTGATATGGGTCAGTACCTGCCAAACCTTTTCCGGACTTGCATGAATGGCAATGGATTCGTTACATTTCAAAGGGGCTTGTTGGTTGATCGGTTTCATGGTATTTTGTTTTAACCATACAAATTTCCCGATGATACCCCGTGTTACGCTTGATAAAAATCAAGAATTCAGATAGACGAGAAATAAGAAGGCTGCTATAGCGATGACACCGATCCATAACCGGCTTGCAGAAGCGAGGCTGCTGTTAAACAGATGTACTTATGGGCTGCCAACCGACGATCATTCATTTGCCAACCGGTTTCTTATCCTGCTGAAAGTTTCAGGTGTCATGCCCAGCATTGATGCCAGGTACTGAAGCGGAACCTGGTTGAATAATGCATGACTGTTCTTTAATAACTCCCGGTAGCGATCTTCCGCAGATAAGGAAAGATGTTGCAAGACCCTGTCTTCCAAAGTTGTGAAACATTTTACCAAAAAGAGCTTTTCCAGTTCTGCCCACTTTGGCACCAGGCTGTGTATCTTCCGGTAATCTGCAGCATCGATCACATGCAGTTCACAATCTGTAAGTGCTTGTATATTCCAGCGTGCTTTTTGCTGGAAAATAAAACTGGAAAGGTCTACTACAAAGTAACCGCTGGTCGAAATCCATTTGGTGATTTCTTTGTCTCCCACAATCAGGTATTCCCGTATCATGCCGCTCTGGAGAAAGCCGAGTTTATTACAATAGTATCCTGCTTTAAGGAAATATCCGTTTTTGCTAAGGCTGGCTGGTTTGAACAGGCTGGTGATTTTGAAGAGATCTTCCTGGCTGACACCAAAAAATGATTGTATGTATTTTTCCAGTTCGCTCATGTGCTGTAAGTGGGTTTAGCGTCGTGTTTTTTTGAGCCGGCTTAAATGCACCGGTGTAATACCCAAATAAGAAGCGATCATGTGCTGGGGTACCCGGTTGTGGATATCCGGAAATACATCCGTGATCCTGTCATATCGTTCTTTGGGTGTTCTTGCATAAAGATTATTGAGGCGATTATCCTGATAAATAAAATAAAACTCAGCAATCAATCTTCCCAACTTTTCACCCTGCTTTAAATTTTTATACCCCCAATCCACTGTTGCTCTTGGTATTACGACGGCTTCGGTATCTTCTTCGGTTTGCAAAGTATAAAAGGAAGGTTGTTGTAAAATAAAAGCGGCATAATCGGCAATGAACTGATTTTCCATTGCAAAGTGGAGCGAGTGATCCGTGCCTTTAGGATCTGTCACGATTACGCGGATCAATCCTTTGTTGATAAAGAAAATCTCCTGGGGAACACTACCCGGCCTGCTCAGTACGGCATGCTTTTTATATTCTTTGCAGGCACAAAGCGCAGTAAACTCCTCCAGTTCCTCGTCGGAAATCTCAATCATCTGGCGGATCACCTTGTTAATTTGCTGCATGGGAGCCCATTATTTAAACCTGCCGGTTTCAACGCAAGACCATTTACACCTGGCAGGATGACAGAAAGGATCGCGGATGCCGGTATCTGTTGGAAAGTATCACCTGGGTATGCCCCACTTATCTGCTCAAAATATCTGCGTTTTATCATTCACAACAGAATCCGTTTCAATTGTGGCAGCAGGCTTTTCAGTATGTTTTTTGAAAAACCGGTTCTGGAAAACCAGAATAGCGATCACACCTACAGAAATGGAAGCATCGGCAATATTGAATACCGGACGGAAGAATTCAAAATCATCTCCGCCTACCAAGGGCACCCAGTTAGGATAATGTGCATTGGTAATCAGGGGAAAATACAACATATCGACAACTTTCCCGTGCAGAAAACCCGCATATCCGCCCCCGGCAGGGAATAAACGGGCGATATTCTGGGAAAATGGATTACTGGCATCAAAAATCAGCCCGTAAAACAGACTGTCGAT
>CAZAOR010000103.1:0-5293 GCA_964486805.1 uncultured Sediminibacterium sp.
ATTGGTAAAATGGACGGCATGTGATTTTGAAAGCGGTAATAAAAATGTCTGTAATTCATGCGGCCAGTCTGCTTCTGCGATAATTTTCTTGCCGGTAGGCAAGAATTGCTCTACCAGGCCGATGTCTTCGGGTTTCTGCCAGCAATAGAACTGGTGGTGATAGCGAAACAGGCTAGCGGCATCCAGTTCGTTGTCTGCTATATTGAGGTCGGCCAGCGGTAATTTCACACGGCAATCAACCGTATATTGTCCTTCCTGGTAGCTGACTTCAAATTCAGGACTGATCCAGCCGGACACAAATTCGGCCGGTTGAATATTGGCGGTGGTGAATTTTTTGCCATCGGGCAGGTAAAAAACAAAGGGACTGTCCTTTAATTCCTGGAACAGTTTCTGGTATTTGGGCTGCAGGTATTCTGCAATGAGATGGCGTGTTTCTGCCGGCAGTTCATCATTGTGCTGCTGGATGATATTTTCCCAGATGCCGCTAAATGGAGAATTCCTGTTCAGATAGCGGTTAACTTCTGCTGGCAGTAATTTGCGCAGATGTTGCAGCAGTAATTTATCATTTTCACTGAATGTTTGTGTGGCAATAAATTTTCCGAGGTCCAGTTTCTCAACTTTTCCGAGGTATTTTTCCTGTTTTTCATCGGTCTCGCCCTGTACCGCATCCCACTGCAGATACGGGTACTGGGCAGCGCTGGCGGATAGCACCACGCCTAATTTCAGCGTGGCGGTATCCAGCGGGTCCGGCTCTTCGGCTATTAGCTCTTCGGTCGCCATAACAGGTATTTCCGCTTCTACCGGCCGGGGTCGGCTTTCCAGGCCTGCGGCTGGTTGTGCCACCCGTTTGATGGAGGTATCCAGTACACGCAGGAAAGGTTTTCCGTTGGTATAAGTGAATTCGAATTTCCCGTTCAGGTCATCAGAAAGGGAATATCCATACAAGGAAAGCAGTTTGTTCTTTTCTTTATCCCAGTTCCGGATACTGTCAAAATACAGGGGTCCGTAATTATGCAGCAGTTGCAGCAATACGATATTTTTATGGATACACAAGGGATGGCTTGTTTCGCTGTTGCAAGTGCAACTGGTATCGAAGTTTCTTTCTTCGTTTTTTTGGATAGCCACTTTGTAGGGTATGCCCTGGTATTCCAGTTCGGCTAATACCCGTTCATCTTTGGCCTCCAGTATATTGCTCCTGTTACTGCGGAGGTATTCTTCTGCTGCATCAAATGCACTGGCGGAGGAAAGCATGCGGATCAGCTTCAGCTCCAGTTGTTTCATTTTTACCACAGTGTGTTGCTGGTGGTATTCCGTTTCCCGGTCGCCTAACAGGTTCTTGTCCAGCATATCCTGCAGGTGAAACAAAGCCCCGGCTTTATGGCGGCAGATCTCTGATAGGTTATAAGGGCAGGTACAACGAATGGAAAGTGTTTTCGGATCCCGGAACTGGTTAATATGTACTTTATAGAAAGTTGCGTATCCGTCATCTTTTACGCGGAAAACCACAGCAGCCATCAGATCATCATACTCCACCAGTTCCACATTACCCAGGGCATGTATTTTTTTCCCGCGGCGTATTACTTCCTCTGTTCCACTGTTGTAAATATGTTTGATGAGATAAGGTAGGGCCATTGATACTGCAGTTTTTCCTTTTCGATGAGCATCCGGCAACTGGCTGGCTACCGGAAAGGGCAATTTGCAAAAGTAAAGGAAAGCTATTGGCTTTGCGAAAGGAAATACGGAAAATCTCCCAGGCCTTCTACATTTTTAACAGGTATTTGATCTCCTTATCCGGCAGCACCGGAAAACAGTTCCTGAATAATGGTTTTATTATAGGATCAATGGGTCAGGACTTTTTTGCCGGCACTCCTGCCACCAATGCGCCTTTGTGGTAGAAGGGCAGGACGGGTGCCTGGTCGGGTGTCATGCAATAATCCAGGTCGGCTTCCAGTCCGTATGCGGATAAGCGGTGCCAGTGTGTTGTTTTTCTGACAAGATCTGGCAGGGCGTCTCTGTGTTGGAGGTACATATCCAGTGCCATCAGGCTGCTGTCGCAATGGATGGTATAGTAGTCTTTTACCTGGCTGATGACAGCCCCGGCGAAAAGGGTATCCTCCATATTGAAGCGATCTTTCCAGGCAGAACAGCCCAGGATTACTTTTTTGGGCTGTTGCTTCAGGTAATCCACAACGGCTGTCAGGTTGGGGAAGGATCCCGTAATGACTGTTGCGGCACCCTGCCGCAGGGCCATGTGCAGGAGTTTGGTGCCATTTGTTGTTGTGAGTACAAGTGTTTTTCCTTCAATAAAGGAACGTGGGTATTCCGCAGGGGAGTTGCCATAAGAAAGTCCCGGTATTACTTTCCCATCTCTTTCGCCTGCAGTAATGCCACCGGTTTCTTTCCCGATTGCGATGCAGGCATCTACCGAATCCACGGGTATGACTTTATCGGCACCATGGTACAAAGCGGTTGCAATAGTCGAAGTTGCACGGAATACATCAATGATCACCACCAGGCTGTTATCCAGGTCATAGAGATCAAGTAAGCGGGGTGATAAAACGGTATGCAGTTCTGGTTTTTGCAACATAGGCGGCAAAGATAAAGCCTGGAAATTTTACCGGGACTTTCTTCCGGCCGGCTGCCGGGAAATGCATCCAAATAGGCCGAAAGCCGTTTTGAACAGGGGCAGATTCACAGAAAACACCCTGTTAGTTTACTATTTCCCGTTCAGGGGTATTGCCTGGTTAATTGCTTTTCTTGCTTAGGATCAGCAACTCGTTCGCCTGTACTTCGGTGCTGTATCTTTTCACTCCCTGCTTGTCTGTAAATGTTCTGTTCACCAGTTTGCCTTCAATTGCTACCTCCAGTCCTTTTGCGAGGTACTTTTCAGCGATTTCTGCCAGTTTACCCCAGGCAACAACGTGATGCCATTGGGTGTCTGTTACCCGCTCGCCTTTGGCGTTTTTGTAGGTTTCGTTGGTGGCAACGCTCAGGATAGCCATTTTCTTGTTTTCGCCAACTGATTTGATTTCCGGCTCCTGACCCAGGTGACCGATCAATTGAACTTTGTTTTTAATTGCGTTCATAACAAATGAATGGAAGGTTCATTCGTTTCGCGGAGGGAGGACAAAGTTGTCTGCAAAAAGCTTACAGGTCTATTTAAGAAATATTTATAGACGTAAATAAGCGGTTATAAATGGTTGGGACACCCGTGAATCGCAGGTGTGAAACAACCGTGCCTGGCGTGCTTTGACTATTATCCGGCTTGTTGAAAAGCTTCCCCGTCGGGTTTTAACCGAACATAAAGCATCCGTTGTATACTCGTATGCTTTGCCTGAAAAGCTTTTCAGGATACGTCAATCCATCTGCCGCCTGGTATCTTTCCAACTGGATCCGGCATACAACTCATGGCGATTTTGTATATTTGTATTACCACCATGTTATGCGGATTCCTGTCCCTGAACAACTCGCCAACGTCTTCGAACCCGAACTTCTTCAGGAAATCGAAAAAAAAGCCAGTTACACTTCCCTGAAAGCGGGCATGAAACTGATTGCTTTCGGACAATTGGTAAGACAAATACCGATTGTTTTGTCCGGCACCCTGAAAATTTCACGGGTAGATGAAGAAGGACATGAACTGCTTTTGTATTACCTGGAACCAGGTGAAGGCTGCGCCCTTTCAGTCACCTGCTGCATGCAGCAACTGCCCAGCGAAATCGAGGCGGTTGCCGAAGAAGACGCTGAACTGCTGATGTTGCCCATCGCCGTGATGGATGAATGGCTGATGAAATATCCTACCTGGAAAAGTTTTGTACTGCGCATGATCAGGACAAGATTTCACGAACTCATGAAAACGGTGGACCAGATTGCTTTTCAGCAACTGGATGAAAGACTGATTCATTACCTGCGTGAAAAACAAAGGGTGGGCGGGTCCCCCCTGCTCAATCTGTCGCATGAAGAGATAGCCAACGACCTGGCTACCTCCCGGGTGGTGATCTCCCGGCTCCTTAAAAAACTGGAAAATCAGCGAAAAATACTCCTGTACCGTAACCAGATCAGGTTGATGGGTGAAATGTAACATTTGTCACAATCTGTCCCTGCAAGGGAAATTAATTTTGTGTTCGGATCAGCCATCAGGGTGTTTCCCGGTTTGCCTGGTCCTTAAAACACCTGGTTATGACACATGAAATTGAAACCCAGTGGATGGGTAGAATGCAGTTCAATGCACTGGTTAACGGACACACGATTGTAATGGATGCCCCCGAGCGGGTAGGTGGGGAAGACCAGGGACCGATCCCCAAACCGCTGGTCCTCACCGCACTCTCCGGCTGCACAGGTATGGATGTGATCGCCCTGCTTCGCAAAGCGAACAGACAGGTGGACGATCTGGATATCCGTGTGTCGGGAGAGATCACCAAACAGCCCCCCATAGCGTATACCTATATCCACCTTGTATACGATTTTCGCGGACCGGCCGAAAACCAGGAAGCAGTTCTGCAGGCAGTGACTGATTCTCAGGAAAAATTATGCGGCGTAAGTGCCATGCTCAAAAAAATCATGCCCGTGACCTGGGAAGTACGGTACAATGGAGTATCTGTTTTTAATAACCGGGTAGCACCTGCCTTCCACCTGAATTGAGTTTTGCAAAAACACCCAACGATATGTTTGATGTACTTAAAAGCATGCTGGGCATTGCGCCGGCAGACAATTTCGCCGAACTGATACAGAAAGGCGCTCAAATTATTGACGTGCGTACGGAGATGGAATACAAAACGGGGCATATCCCAGGATCTGTCAATATTCCTTTGGACCGCCTGGCACAACAACTTGGAAAACTTACAAAGGACAAGCCTTTTATTACCTGCTGTGCATCTGGTATGCGCAGCGCATCTGCCCGGCAGTTAATGCGTTCAAACGGCTTTACAGAAGTTTACAATGGTGGCGGTTGGGCCAGCCTGCAGCATAAACTCAGGTAAAATGAAACAAAGGTTATTACATGGCTGGCATATTCAACGGATTCTGTTCCTCGCCTTCGGGATACTGATCATCGCGCAGGCGATCTATGAACGGTCCTGGCTTGGACTCCTGCCAGGTATCTATTTTGCGGCAATGGGCTTGTTTGCTTTCGGTTGTGCTGCAGGTAATTGCTATGGCGGAACCTGCAAACCGCCATCAGAACAGCGCGCCGTTAACAGGCAACCCGATCAATAAGCCAATATAAAAACACCGCATATGGCAAACTTTTCAGCGGTGCTGCAACAGCACCCATTAATACTGGTTGATTTTTTTGCAG
>CAZAOR010000104.1:0-2521 GCA_964486805.1 uncultured Sediminibacterium sp.
ACCATGCCGATCGGCAAGCCGCCGAAGGTGGTGCCGAGGTCATCGCCATGAGCCAGATTACCGCCGCGCTCGTGGCAAAACCGGCCGCTGCCGCTCCGCAGCGGACGACGAAGCTGGCCAATACCCAGCGCGAGCCGGCGCAGGAGCCGCAGGAGCGCGAAGCCGATCGCATCGCCGCCAAGGCGGCGATCGGCGGCGGCTCACCCGCCGCGCCGCCTGCTTCGCCCTCGTCGCCCGGGGGCGAAACGCCGCCGCCGCACGCATTGGAAATCCTGAAACAGGACGGCCGTCCGTTGGAGGCTGCCGTCCGCAGCCGGATGGCCAGCCAGCTCGGACACGATTTCAGCCGCGTCCGTATTCACACCGGAGCCGACGCCGTTGCATCTGCCAGCCGCTTGCAGGCGCAGGCCTACACCATCGGCTCCGATGTGATCTTCAATTCGTCCCGTTACGACCCCCAGTCGCACGAGGGGCGCGCGCTGCTCGCGCATGAGCTGACGCACGTCGTGCAGCAATCCACGCGTCACGGTGCGCCGCTAACGATCCAGTTCAAGAAGGACAGCGACCAGCCGCCGCCGGGCAAGTTCTATCAGGAAGTCATCGACAACGTCGAGTACGAGAAGAAGGAGTACGCGCGGCGTCAGAAGGAATCCGGCATCGGCTTCCACAACGTCAACTACGACAGCCTGAAGCTCCTGCTGTCGCTGTGCGAAGCCGTCGACCAGAACCAGTGGGACGTCGTGCCGACCCGTCTGGACAAACTGCTGGAGAAGGGCTTGATGGTGCCCTTCCTGACCATCAGCGAGAGTCTGCTCACCGAACTCAGCGCACGGATCTTCGAGATGGGGCTGGAAGCCGATGCACAGCGCCTGCGCAAAGCCTATTCGGATGACAAGAAGAACTACAGCATCGCCAGCGTCGACGACAGCATCAGCCGCCGCAACATCCAGTTCTATACCCGCCTGATCGATGGCGCGGCCGCCACCGCCAGCAGCGCCAAGCCCGAAGACGTCGACCAATCGATCCACAAGTTCGTACGTGCCTTCTATCCGCTGCGCGACGCCTATGTCGCGATCGACTGGGAGGCCCTGAAGTGGGAGCAGCAAAGCGGCTCGGGCTGGATGGTGTTGCGCCCGGGCATGTCGCACGAGGAATGGTATCGCGCCGTGGTCGGCCAGCTGGCGCATTGGCTCGGCGCCTTGTCGGCCTATGTGCAGCAAACCCAGGAAGCCGCGCGCGTGGACTTCGAGAACAACGGCGGCACCGGCGCCGGCGCCGCATTGCTCGAGCACCTGCTCAGGGCTTTCAATTCCGAATTCACGGATGCCTTCTTCCCGGCCGACGAGAAGAAGAACATCGCCGGCATCACCTTCGAGATCACCAAGACCACCCTGGGCAAGGGCAAGGGCTCCAGCAACGATTTCTTTGCCACCGGCAAAGACGCCCAGAAACGCAGCGTACCAATCACCACCTACGATCCGGCGCAGGAATACACGCAGGAGTTGCGAACTTCGCTGGCCGGGTTCTTCCGCATCCGCGTCGAACAGATCCGCGTGCTGGGCCGCATCTACGGCGATCTCAATCTGCTGAAGCCGAACAAGGACTTCGGCGAGGGCATGAAGGCCGCCGAGGAGTCGAGCGACAACGCCAAGTCGATCAAGAAACTCGCGGGCGGCCGCCTGCGCCTGGATAGCGATGACGACTGGCGCAATTTCCTGTTGCAGAAATACCGCGACATGACGAGCCCGGCAGCCCCGCCGGAGGGCTCCGATCAACCGAAGCCCCACACCTACTCGCCGGCAGAGGCGCTGCACACGATCATCGACCTGCTGTTCGCCTACCTCAAGGCGTTCACGGTCCATGCGCGTTTCACCAATATCTACGACAGCGGCGACATCAGCTACTTGAACAGGCCATTCCCGCGCGCGCTGACCGGACAGCTCGTACATGATTGCGGCGTTTACGCCCTGCGCGTGGCCTACATGCTGTCGCTGGTGCGCAAGGACCTCGGCCTGAAATTCCGCTTCGTTATGCTGCCGGTGCACGTGTCGCTGGTGATCAGCGGCGACAACCTGCCGACCTATTTCATCGAGAACGACAGCTTCGACGAGATTCCGCCGGAAAACATGGAGCGGATCCGCAAGGACTGGGATGCGTACAAGGATCCCGGGGCCACCACCGCACCGGCCGGTGCCCACGACGACAACCGGTTCATCGGCGAATTCGCTGCCGCCGAATTCATTCCGGGACCGCTCGACATGCCGTTCAAAGTGGTCGACGTGCCCAAGCCCGTCAGCGATGCCAAGGCCGAGCAGAAACAGCTGTGGGACTTCTACAGAACCAAGGGCACGATGGATGTCTTCGGCAGTGCCTCGCAGGACAAGAACAGCCCGGACTACCTGTTCCACAAGAACTACCTGGCCCTGACCGAAGAGCTGCGCCAGATGCACAACGAGGTGGTGCTGACGTTCTGGAACAAGCAGGCACCGGCCGCCTGGGACACGTTCCAGAAAGCGATGAG
>CAZAOR010000105.1:0-8171 GCA_964486805.1 uncultured Sediminibacterium sp.
CCGGAATAAACCCCGGTCGCCTGAACCAGATACCGGATATTATCTTAATATTGGTCCTGATAAACCCGAAAAAAAACGATATGAATTTTCCCGAAGGCATCCGTTACACCAAGGATCATGAGTGGATCCGACTTGAAGGCAATACCGCTACTATCGGCATTACCGATTTTGCACAGCACGAATTGGGGGATATTGTGTATGTAGACATCAATACCCTGGGAAAACCCTTGTCTGCAGAAGAAATATTCGGAACCGTGGAAGCGGTTAAAACCGTCAGCGATCTTTTTCTGCCGGTGGCCGGAACCATCACGGAAATCAATCCCGCCCTGGAAAAACAGCCGGAGCTGGTGAATACCGATCCTTATGGTGAGGGCTGGATGATTAAAATGACCGTGACCGACCCCGCTGCTGTGGATGCCCTGATGGATCAGGCTGCCTATGCCGCCATGGTAGGTTAAAACCATCGGGAATCTTTTCCCGTATATATCCTATCAACCTGAATTACAGCCGTCTGCTTTGGAATCCGCTCAAAAATATAGTGAACCGGAACTGGTCGCGTTACTCCGTGAAAAGAGTCAGCCGGTCTTCCGCTATCTCTATGAGCATTATTCCGGCGCCCTGTATTCGATCATATTAGGCATTGTAAGGGATGAAGAACAGGCAAAAGATGTGTTGCAGGAAGTATTTGTAAAAATATGGAAGCAGGCAGACAGCTATGATGCCGGTAAAGGACGCCTTTTCACCTGGATGCTGAATATTGCCCGTAATGCGTCGATAGATGTCATACGCAGCAAAGCATACCAGCAGAACCTGCATAACAGGGAACTGAATGAGGAGACCCGAATGAAATCCGGCACCACGGAATCCAGGACGGATCATATCGGTTTACGCAAACTGGTTCATCACCTGAAAGAGGATTACCGGTTACTGGTCGAGTTATCCTATTTCCAGGGATATACCCAGGATGAAATGTCTAAAATGCTGAACATACCGCTCGGTACGGTAAAAACCAGGTTACGGAGTGCAATAATTCAATTACGTGAAATGATAAAACCTTAGTGGATATCAGGGCATACATAGAAAGCGGGGCGATTGAAAGCTATGTGCTGGGTATCGCGGATCAACAGGAAGCTGCAGAGTTCGAGCAGTTGGCTGCGCAATACCCTGAAATCAGAGCTGCCCGGGAAGCATTTGAAGCCTCTCTGGAACAAATGGCGCTTGCCGATGCCATAACCCCACCTCCGGAAATTGAAAAAGCACTGCTGGATCAACTATCCTTTCAGAAACCCGCAGGTAAAGTGAAACATCTGCCTGTGAGAAGATATATGGCCGCAGCGGCAGTGATATTACTGGTTGCAAGCGCGGGGCTGAATTTCTATCTCTATACCCGCTTACAAAGCACCCATGATGCCTATACCAGTCTGCTCGCCAAACAGAGTTCCCTTTTAACCGATAACCAGGCGATCCAGACCCGCATGCTGGATATGTACAACAGCATGCAGCTGATGAGTGATACCTCCATCAAAAAAGTCAGCATGACCCCTGTTCCGGGAAAAAGCGCCAGTTTGGCTACCATTTTCTGGGACACCCATACCAAAGACGTTTACCTGCTGCCAAATAAATTGGCCAAGGCAGCCCCGGGTAAACAATACCAGCTTTGGGCCATCGTGGATGGCAAGCCTGTAGACGCTGGTGTGATGGGCGAATGTGCCGGTCTCTGCCGAATGAAGAATATCCCACGTGCTTCCGCTTTCGCGATTACCCTTGAAAAAGAAGGCGGCAGTCCCACTCCCACCATGAGCCAGCTCTTAGTGTTTGGTAAAGTGAGCTGAGCATAGTAGTTTTCGCCCCATTAAAACAGTGCACCATGCGCCAATTGACAGCAGCAATCAGTTGCTGGATTCTATCTGTCATACTCTTATCCCTTCCCGGCAATGATCTTCCCCATGCTTCCTGGCTTATAAAACTCTACCCTGATATCTGGGTGCATATCGGGCTGTTTGCCGCACTTACCTGGTTATTTAACCGGGTTATCAGGCAGCGGTACTCCGGCAAACAGGCCTTACGAAAAATGGCGGAAGTTGCCCTGCTTGCCTTGCTTTACGGATACTGATGGAATGGGTACAGAAAAACTGGATACCAGGCCGGTCTTTTGAAGTAAAGGATATGTGCATGGATGCGGTCGGCTGTTTTACCGGATATGGATTAAGCCGTTATGCATTCGCAAAAAGCATAAAAAAAATTGGTCCCGATAGAAATCGGGACCTCAACCAAAACTAACTGCTTATGAGAAAATTATCAGAGACTGTTTATATAGTAGAACACAAATTAGATGCCAGTGTTGCCTGTCCAATCGTTAAAACATTCTAAATTCCCTGCGATGATTTCAACTGCTGTCATTCACTGTTGCCTGCTGCAAAGTTCTGTTTTAAAGACGAGATTTTATGTCAGTGGTTTAACAATAAACTGTTAAAGACTCTAATGACAGGAGATAGGGTTTTCACTACCGGCAGGCAGTAAAGGGCTCAGGTAGGGGATGTTGAGATTTAAGCCTCTGATTATGAGTAAAATACCCAGGATTCCCACCGCATAAGGAGATAATACCCGGAAGAATTGCCTGGCGCGCATCCCCATCAGATTGCCGAATAAAGCCAGGGCAAACATGGCGGGGAAAGTACCCAGCCCGAATGCAAGCATAAATCCGGTTCCTGCAGCTACGTTCCCGGCAGCCAATGCCCCGGTTATGGCAAAATAAACCATTCCGCAAGGCAACAGTCCGTTGGCGAGTCCCAGCAGGAACATCGCCTGCAGGCTTTGCCGGCGCATGGCGTATACCATGAATTGCTGCACACGCTCTGTGAGCCATGGCATGCCTGGCGCATTGGCTGATTTCCTTCCGAAAATTGCCAGCAGAAAATACAGCAGCAAACCCGCTCCCAAAAGGATGGAAAGGCGTTGCTGAAAGCCGCTGAGTACGAAACGCCGGCCAATAAACCCGAAAACCATGCCGAGTGCGCTATAGCTGAGGATCCTGCCAGCATGGTACCAACCAATACCCATCCATTTACGGCCGGCACTCAGCCGTTTTACGGGCAGCGCAAGCGCCAGCGGTCCGCACATGCCTACACAGTGCATACTGCTTACCAGCCCCAGCAGGAGCCCTGCTATCAACCAACCCGGCGCCATAGTTTATTGAATATCAATATTTTGTTCCGTATAATACCCGGTATTACCGGCTTTCCAGCTTAGTTTAAGGGTGTATTTGCCTTTGCCCAGTTTGTCTTTCGGAATACGCATATAGCCAGCAGCATCCACATAAACTTGCAGTTTTTTGTCTCTGGCAGCATCCGTGCTGCAATAAAACCAGGCCTGACCGTTCAGGCTTTCTCCTTTTAATTCGGCCGGAAAGTGAATGGAAAAATCTGCCTCATTCTGGGATAATTCCACTCCGCTCAGGGAAGCAGCATGCCGCATGCCATCTATTTTATCCTGGTAGCGCAATTCCTCCTGGTAATAATCCTTGCTTACAAGATCATACCGGGTATTAATGGCCTTATATACGAGTGTACCAATCAGGCCTGCAAATGCAATAAATACCAGTATCAGCTTATTTCCCCAGTTCATAGTCAGTGTTTTTAGATGATCAGTTAACAGGTCCTAGAAAACTTGTTTTTATATCCGATATTTTTTCCCCTTCTGTATAGCAACGTAATTGGATCGTTGTTTTACGGCCGGTCAGTTGATTTTTTGGCAGGATCACAAAGAATGAACCCGAGCCCTGGCCTTCCCGCGGAACACCCAGGAGTGGCTTGCCGATCAGTGCCACTCTTCCCGGCATACCTGTCAACTGCACCTCCACCTGTTTTTCGTGAATGGTTTTATTCAGCAATTTGATATTGTAGAGATTGGAGATACTGTCATTTCCTATTTCCTGGTAAAGAATACCAGGAGTGCGCATCACAGTTACATCCACATCTTTCCGACTCACCAGCAGAAAGCCCAGGAGGGTAAGGATCAGGGCACACAAAGCCGTATAGAGTTTCATCCGGGTAGTATAATGCAAGGGCTCTCCCTTGGCAATAGAATTTTCGGATGCATATCGGATCAGGCCGCGTGGCCTGTTCAGTTTATCCATGATCTGGTTACAGGCGTCGATACAAGCTGTGCAACCCACACATTCCATCTGTACGCCATTGCGAATATCAATACCTGTAGGGCAGACTTTCACGCACTGGTGACAGTCAATGCAATCCCCCAGTTCTTCCTCCTGGGCTTTTTTGGAATTGCCCCTGGGTTCCCCCCGCTGGTAATCGTAAGCAACGATCATGGAGTTTTTATCGAGGAGTACACTTTGCAAACGGCCATAGGGGCAAACCACGGTACAAGCCTGTTCACGGAAAAAAGCGTACACGGCATAAAATACGGCGCTGAATACCAGCAAAGCTGTAAATCCGCCTACATGCTGGCTCAAAGGCTCGGTGATGATCTTTTCCAGTTCTTTCATCCCGATGATATAGGCCAGGAAAAAATTGGCAATGATAAAAGAAAGCCCGTAAAAGCTGAGGTGCTTCAAAGTCAGCTTCCCTATTTTTTCTGCAGTCCAAGGCGATTTTTTCAGTTGCCGCTGGGCCGGTGCATCTCCCAGGATCAGGAATTCCAGTTTTCGGAACATCATCTCCATGAAATTTGTTTGCGGACAGGCCCAGCCGCAGAATAGCCGACCGAATGCTGCCGTAAACAAGATGATGAAGAAGATGAAAGTGATCATGGTAATCCCGAAAATGAAAAAATCCTGCGGCCAGAATATCCGGCCGAAGATGATGAATTTAGCATTCGGGATATTGAACATCAGAAAGGGTTGCCCGTGTACATAAATGAACGGCAGCCCGAAGAAAAGGATAAAATAAAGTATACTCAGTGCCGACCGGATAGTATAAAAACGGCCAGATGGTTTATAAGCATAAATCCATTTTCTTTTCCCGCTTTGATCAACGGTTGCGAGGTGGTCGCGGAAATCATCGGTTATAATCTCATTGGTGTGTTTCATACGCACAATTGCAATTGCCGTAGCAGCAAATCCCTGTTTATTTTACTGCAGCAGCTTTTTTAACGGAATCCGCAACGGGGGCAGTGGAATTATTTTCTTCATACAAGGTTCCCTGTGGTTCCTTGGGTTTGGCTGGCTTGGTTCCGCCAAGTGATTTTACATAACTGGCAATCTGGGCGATCTGCATTGGCGAATAATCGTCTTTCCAGCTCTTCATGCCCTTATCAGGCCATCCATACTTGATGCTCTTGAAAATGTCTTTGATCCCGCCGCCATGCAGCCAGTATTTGTCTGTCAGGTTAGGGCCTACCATACCACCCCCATCTGCCTGGTGACAAGCTGCACAAATGGTGGTAAATATTTTTTTACCTGCCTCCAGCGCAGCAGGATCGGTTATATAAGTGACGGTGGTTTCATCTACCTTATTGGCTGCTTTTTTCAGGTATTCCTCTTTGGCAATAGCGGCTTCATTCATGGCGATCTGCAGTTCTTCGTGACTCAGCGGCGCAGAATGTGCCACATGGTAGCGCCACAGGTAAACCCCGGCAAAAACAATGCACAGGTAAAATCCGTACAGCCACCAGGGAGGCAGGCGGTTATCCAGTTCCCGAATACCATCATAATCATGTCCAAGGTCAATGTTCGACTCTTCCTGTATCGGCCGGAAGGAGTTGAACCTGGACCACCAGGCCGACCAGTTGAAGGCGGGTTTGGATTTTACCGGTTCCTCAACAGTAGTAGCGGCAAGTTCTTTCTTCAGTAGTTGCCGCAGGTTATACAAGAGGGTCAGCAGTATGATCAATTCGACCAGGATAACGGAGATAAACGCATAAAACGCAACGGAAGAGAGTCCGTCGAAATTATTTACGGTCGCTGGTGCTGTGGCAGTTGCCGCATCTTCGGCCAGCAGGGACCCGGATACCAGCAGCAAGCCGGCTGCTAAAATAATTTTCCCGGTATGGTCATTCACCGTTTTCCGGCGTAATTCTTTCCAACGCTCAATATATAACTGTGCGGCGCCGTTTACCACATTCGCCAGCAGTCCGATCATCAAAGCCAGTGCACATACAATCAGCATCAGCACCTGTGCCATGGGTTTTGACATTTCGGAAGGCACCGGCGGACCGGCAGCAAATGCACCATATGGCAATGCGGCTAAACCAAGCGCCAATGCCAGTAAACGTGTTCGGTATTGTCTCTCAAAGAATTTCATAGCAGATTTATTTACAGCAGTCTTTTAATTATCGAGTGGTATTCTTCTGATCACATCGATCATTTTTTTATCTGCCTTCCATGCCCAGATAGTCATGACCAGGAAGAAGACAAAGAAGATGGCAAAAGAAGACATAGCGTATATGTCAACGCCGGTGATCTTTTCCAGGTAGTTGATGAATTTCATGGTTGTATAATTTGTTTGGACATTACGGGTTGATGGTTGCGGTGTTCATGGCGCTGGCAGGTTCTTTCGGCATGGCTTTGATATCGGTTCCCATCCGCTGCAGGTAGGCGATCAGGGCGATGATCTCTTTATCGGCCGGTGTTTTGATCTTATCGGCTGCGAGATTCGCCTGTATTTTTGCCGCCTGTTGCATCAGGTCGGTATTGGCTTTTTCATCATATCCTGCCGGATAAGGCACGCCCAGTGTTTGCATGGCACGGATTTTTGCCGGCGTAGAGGCGGTATCGATCGGATCATCAAGTAGCCAGGCATAGTTTGGCATAATCGAACCCGGGCTCATGATACGTGGATCCAGCATATGGTTGTAATGCCAGCTATCCGGATATTTGCCGCCTATCCTTGCCAGGTCGGGTCCGGTACGTTTACTACCCCACTGGAATGGGTGATCATAAATAAACTCACCTGCCTTGCTGTATTCTCCGTAACGGGCCACTTCATCCCGGAAAGGGCGAATCATCTGGGAATGACAGAGATAACAGCCTTCCCGCACATAGATATCCCTGCCCTGCAATTCAAGCGGGGTATAAGGCTTCACAGAAGCGATGGTGGGAATATTGCTTTTGATCAGGAAAGTGGGTACCAGTTCAAGGATTCCGCCGATAGCCACAGCAATCAGGCTGAAAACCAGCATCTGAACGGGCCGGCGTTCAATCCACCTGTGCCAGTACTGGCGTCCATGTGTTTCGATGTTTTTGCTCAGCGCCGGTGCTTCTGCCGCTTCATTCGCTAACAACTGACCCGCCTTTATGGTTTTTACCAGGTTGTATACCATCAGCAATACGCCCACGAGGTAAAGCAGGCCGCCTATACTGCGGGTAATGTACAAGGGTATGATATGGGTAACTGTTTCAAGAAATTGGTATTTCAGGGTGCCTTCTTCAGTAAACTGCTTCCACATCATCGCCTGGGTAAATCCGGCCCAGTACATCGGAACCGCATAGAGTACGATACCGATGGTTCCGATCCAGAAATGCGTGGTAGCTAATTTCTTGGAGTATAAGGGAGTCTGAAAAATGCGCGGGATAAGCCAATAGAGTACTCCGAATGTGAGAAACCCGTTCCATCCGAGTGCGCCTACGTGCACGTGCGCAATGGTCCAGTCGGTAAAGTGTGAAATGGCATTTACATTTTTCAGGCTCAGCATCGGCCCTTCAAACGTTGCCATACCATAACAGGTTACCGCAACAACCATGAATTTCAGGATGGGATCTTCCCGTACTTTATCCCAGGCACCCCGCAGGGTAAACAAGCCATTCAGCATACCGCCCCAGGAAGGAGCAATCAGCATTACGCTGAATACGGTTCCCAGGCTCTGGGCCCAGTCAGGCAATGCGGTATACAAGAGGTGGTGCGGGCCAGCCCAGATATAAATAAATATCAGCGCCCAGAAGTGTATAATGGAAAGCCGGTAGCTGTAAACCGGCCTGTTGGCTGCTTTGGGCAGGAAGTAATACATTATGCCGAGATAAGGCGTAGTAAGGAAGAAAGCAACTGCATTGTGCCCATACCACCATTGAACCAGGGCATCCTGAACACCGGCATACCAGCTATAGCTTTTCAGGAAAGAAACCGGTATCTCAAATGAGTTCACAATATGCAGCATCGCTACTGTCACCCAGGTAGCGATATAAAACCAGATAGCTACATACAGGTGACTCTCCCTTC